>JAPVVU010000132.1 GCA_028571885.1 Gammaproteobacteria bacterium
AATCGGCCCACAATAGTTTGTAATTTATTGATGAGTTAAGACATTTTTTCCGCGGAATTGTTAGTTTGTTCTGCACCTGAAATAGTATCATTGGTCATATTACTGATGCTATTGACGTTAGACTTCGTTTGCTTAGTCACTTAATTTTGAGCAGCAGTAGAGGTTGAATTTTTTTTGATTCATGCCGCTAATAGCTGATACTGATTCAGCTATATTATCGAGTGCTTCAGCTCATCGACAGATATTGATTCTTTAATTTAACATAATGATCAGCAGAATACTGTAAGCCTTCAATTTCATCATCCGTTAGTGCGCGTAATTTTTTGGCAGGACTGCCGACATAAAGATAACCACTTTCCAAATGTTTATTGGGTGAGACCAGAGCACCTGCAGCAAGAAAGACATTTTTTTCTAAATGCGCACCATCCAGAATAATCGCGCCCATTCCAATCAGACAATTATCTTCAATAGTACAGCCATGCAAAATAACATTATGACCAACCGTCACCTGACTGCCAACGGTTAAAGGAAAACCACCGGGGTGCTTATTGGTGTGATCGTGGGTGACATGTAAGGTGCTGCCATCCTGAATGCTGGTATTGGCACCAATTTTTATCCAGTTAACATCACCACGTATGGTTGTGTTGGGCCAGATAGAACTATCAGCACCAATTTCTATCTGGCCAATAACCTGGGCAGATTCATCAACGTAAACGTCTTTGCCAATATCAGGCGTATATTCTTTAAAATTTCGGATGCTCATTTAATCTCTCACAAACTCTTTCAATCTCTCATAAAATAGTTATTAACGCATAGTGACAAGTTCTTCTGCACTGCAGGGATGAATAGCAATGGTATTGTCAAAATCAGTCTTGGTTGCCCCCATCTTTATGGCCACAGCAAAACCCTGCATCATTTCATCAGCACCAGGACCAATGATATGGCAGCCGATAACCTTTTCCTGAGCGCCGACACAAATCAGTTTCATTGCAGTGGGTGCTTTATGTTCAGTAAAAGCATGGGACATAGGCGTGAAATTAGTGCTGTACACTTTGACTGCATCACCATGAGACTTGCGCGCCTCACTCTCAGATAAACCGATGGTGGCAATGGGAGGATGACTAAAAACAACGGTTGGAATATTGCTGTAATCCAGTTTTCTATCGGGCATATTGTTAAACAAACGATCAGATAAGCGTCTGGCTGCAGCAATGGCAACCGGTGTTAAAAAGGCCTTGCCATTCACATCACCCAGGGAGTAGATACCTTTTACATTGGTTTCTTCATATTCGTCACTGGGGATAAAACCACGTTCATCCACATCAACACCAGCAGCCTCTAAATTGAGATCGGCAGTATTGGGAGCCCGGCCAATAGCCCAGACGAGTACATCAACATTATTAACTTGTTGATTTTTTGTACAATGTAAGGTCAGCTGACCTTGCTCGTTTTTCTCAACCATCTCAACCTCAGTGGTACTAAGCAAAACAATATTGGGATCATCCTGAAGCACTTTGGCCAGTGTACCGGATAAAATGGAATCAAAACTGGCGAGTATATGGCCCTTGCGTATTAATAGAGTAACCTGACTGCCCAAACTGCTCATAAGCCCTGCCAGCTCAACTGCAATATAACCTGAACCAACAATGGTAATATGTTCAGGCTGTTCTTTCAGGGCAAAGAAACCATCAGACGTCATGCCCAGCTCAGCGCCTGGAATATCGGGCGTAACAGGACAACCGCCTGGCGCAACGACAATATGATCAGCGGTATATTGCTCGCCATTGACTTCAATGGTTTTAGCATCAACAAAGCGTGCCTTGCCGTGAATATAGTCAATATTTGAATCGCTGAGATAATTGCCATACCAGTTGGTGATACCGGAAATATATCCTTCCCGTTGTTTAATTAATTTGGCCCAGTTCAGGCCATTGCTGCTGACGTCAAAGCCGTAATCACGGGCATCAGCAATACCATGAGCTAAATTGGCGGCATTCCACATGACTTTTTTCGGGACACAACCAACGTTGACACAAGTGCCGCCCACTTTGCTGCTCTCTATAATGGCACATTTCTTACCATACTGAGCGCCGCGTTCTGCTGCTGAAAGACCGCCGCTGCCAGCGCCAATGGAAATTAAATCATAGTGTTTTGACATAACATTACCCAAAAAGTCTGTGAAAAAATAGTTTATCCTTCCTATAGTGGGGATCTCTGGTAGTATTGTCAATATTAAGCGGCAGCTAATAAAATTCATGAGCAAAAGGCCTATGATCAGTAAAGAATTAATACAAATAACAAAAAAGACCTTCCAGCTTGACTGGAAAGGTGTGCATGGTGTTTCTCACTGGGCACGAGTGCGCATTAACGGGCTGTTAATAGCTAAAGAAAATGGTGCTAATCAAAGAGTGATAGAATTGTTTGCTTTTTTACATGACATCAAGCGGGAGGCAGATTTTAATGATCCAGAACATGGTGAACGGGCCGCTCGATTTATTGGATCCTTATCCGCTGAATTCTTAGGTCTGAATGGTGCAGAAAAACAGCTCCTGATGCTTGCCTGCGAAGATCATAGCAAAGGATTAGTTGAAGGCGATATTACCATCAGAACCTGTTGGGATGCAGATCGGCTCGATTTAGGGCGTGGCGGACTACGCCCGAATACCGATAAACTTTGTACTGATATTGCTAAACAGCCCGATTTTTTTGAACAGGCTTATGCGCGCGCAACTTATCAGCACAGGGCTCAATCACATAGAGGAGTAAATGCTCAATTAGTACAAATATGGAAACCTGCGCTGTGATATTTAATAGTCTAACGCCAGAACTTATCCAACGTAGAAATCAGGTGCATGATACTTGTCGGCAATTCAGCCGCAGCCCCTCCAGAGGCAATCTCCTGCGTTTAAAAGCATTATTTGCAGGCTGTGGTGAAGAAGTGTTTATCGAGCAGGGTTTTTACTGTGATTATGGGAATAAAATATCCCTGGGCAGGTGTGTTTACCTCAATGTGAATTGCACACTACTGGATGGCGGCCTTATCAGCATCGGTGATGATTGCTTAATCGGACCGAACGTACAAATTTTGACGATTAATCATGCCGTATCACCAGGAGAACGGCTGGATAAAAAAAACTTTGCTGAAGATGTCAGTATTGGCAATAATGTCTGGATCGGTGCAGGTGTAATTATCTTACCGGGAGTGAGTATCGGTTCAGGTGCGATAATAGGGGCGGGTAGTGTAGTTAATAAGGATGTAGCGACTAATTGTATGTATGCAGGAAATCCTGCTAAAAAAATTCGCCAGCTGGAAGGTACTCTCCAACAGCAAGACACTCTCCAGCAGCAAGACTAAGTTGAATAAGTTGCCGAATAAGTTTCTGTTGTTAATTATTCATAAAACGGAAGGTTTAAGATGTTTAACCTGACGAATCCATGGTTTTGATTTTAGCTGAAATATTTTTGGTAATAGAGTGATGGCTTTTTTGGCTTCATCATAGCTTTGATAATAACCATAGGTGAGAATAAATAATTCATCTTTATTTTTCTTTATTTTTAAAAAATAAGTTACCTCGTCGATATATTGATCAGTTAATTTACTGATACTGCGATAGTGTGTTGCCGTTAGAATTTGTAATAAATAATAATTATCATCAAGCTGTTTGAATCGAAGTGCATCATGCGTTAATCGGGTATCAGCGCTTTTTGGAATAAGTTTCTGCTGCTTTTTTTGCTTCTTCTGGGGGCTGTTTGACGGCTTTGCATGGCCGCTTAATTGCTGCAGGCGCTTTTGAGCATCTTGATAACCAGCCTTTTGTGACAGCTGGAACCATTTTTTTGCCTGCGGTAAATTTTTCTTAATACCATCGCCGCCGACGGCATAAATCTCACCTAATAAAAATAAGGCCAGACCACTGCCCTCTTCTGCCGGGGATAATAATAAATCATGCGCCTGCTGAAAGTTTTTTCTGACACCCATACCTTCAAAATACATAAAGCCCAAATCACGCATGGCATCAGAATCACGTTGCTCAGCAGCTTTTTTTAACCAGAAAATACCTTGCTGTAAATCCAGAGTAGTACCTCTGCCAGTTAGAAAACGAGTTGCCAGACTATGTTGAGCAGGGCCATAGCCGTTTTCAGCGGCCCTGGTAAACCAATGAGTCGCCAGCTTAGAATCTTGCAGAGCACCTTTTCCCTTGTTATATCCCCTATCATATCCCTTGTCATAGAGATTGGCCAATTGAAACTGGGCCTGTAAATAATCACTTTGAGCCGCTTTCTCAAGCAGCTGACGGGCTTTGACGGCATCTTTTTTCACACCCAGACCTGCATAATACTTCATACCCAGATAATATTGAGCGACAGGAAGATTTTGCTCCACAGCCGACTGGAAATATTTCAGGGCACGTTTAGAGTCTTTATCGACCCCCTTACCCTGATCATAGAGCAGGCCAATAGAATACTGAGCAGCAGGATTACCCTGTTTTGCCAGTGGTGCCCAGATCCCCAGTGCAGTGAGATAATCACCCTGGGCAAAATACAAGGCACCCTTGTTGTAATTTCCAGCAGCAGAGGAAGAAAAACCTAAAGAGAGGCACATCAGGCAGATAAATTGGATGAAAAGTGAGCTAATACTCGGAATTTTTGGTAAATGTGAAGCAGAAAAAATATTAAATGAACACACACAACACCTCGCGGTATAAAATCCTGTATAAATCATGAGAGATTCAGTATAGTTAGTGCCTACCCGTTTATTTTTTTACGGATGGGCATTAGTAAGCCCTTAGCTAAAGTAAGCCCTTAGCTAAACTTAAAAGAGTCGAACTTTAATTTTATACTCTACCTTATCCTGCGTTCAGGTAGAGTTGTTATATCTTATTCTACCTTATCCTGCGTAGATTGAAGCTTTTTTTGGAAAATTTATGAGTAATCCCTTATTGGATTTTAGTGGTCTGCCTCGTTTTGGTCAGATTGAAGCAATACATGTCATTCCTGCTGTTGAACAACTGCTGGCAGAAAACCGTAAAAAACTGGCTGAATTATTAGCTGATAATAACACATCCTATACCTGGGATAATCTGCTGCATCCTATACAGGAAATGGATGACCGGCTGAGTCGTGCATGGTCCCCTGTGAGTCATTTAAATTCCGTAAAAAATACCGAGGAATTACGTGCTGCGCATGAACACTGCCTGCCGCTTTTGAGTGAATATCATACTGAAGTAGGACAAAACAGCGTGCTTTATGAGGCAATAAAATCCATTGCTGACAGTGAACAATATGAGTTATTAGACACAGCACAGAAGAAAGTGATACAAAATCAATTGCGTGATTTTCATCTTTCGGGTGTCGATCTGCCGGAAGACAAAAAGAAACGCTTCAAAGAAATCAAACAACAATTATCAAAATTAAAATCCAGCTATGAAAATAACGTACTGGATGCGACTAACGGCTGGAATGAGAACATTACAGATGAATCGCAACTGGCAGGATTACCCGACTCTGCAATGGCCATGGCAAAACAGACCGCTGAGCTGGAATCTGTTGAAGGCTGGGTGTTTAATCTGCAATTTCCCAGTTATTTTGCCATTATGACTCATGCTGATCAGCGTGACTTACGTGAGAAATTTTATACTGCCTATACTACCCGGGCATCTGAGCAGGGACCCAACGCAGGAAAATGGGATAATACTGATTATATGGAACAATTGCTGGACTTGCGCCAGGAGCTTGCTCAGCTCTTAGGGTTTAACAATTATGCTGAATATTCGCTGGCAACAAAAATGGCAGATTCAACGGATGAGGTGATAGAATTTTTACAGCAATTATCAGAAAAATCAAAAAACGTAGCTCAAAAAGACATCACTGAACTCAAACAATTTGCCCGTGAACACCTTGCTATTGATGATTTAAACGCATGGGATTTGAACTATGCAGCAGAAAAACTGCGCCAGCATCGATATGATTTATCTCAGGAAGATTTAAAACCTTATTTTCCCGAACACCAGGTTATTGAAGGTTTGTTTGCCATTGTAAAGCGGCTCTATAAAATTGAAATTAGTGCTGTTTCAGGTGTTGAAACATGGCATCCAGATGTGCGTTTCTATGAAATTAATGATGCTCAGGGCACACTGCGAGGTCAATTTTATCTGGATCTTTATGCCCGTCCTCACAAACGAGGTGGTGCCTGGATGGATGAATGTATTGTCCGTTCTGCCTATAAAGGCATGGTGCAAATACCCGTCGCCTACCTGACCTGTAATTTAACACCACCGATTGGTGATGATCCTGCTTTGTTTACCCATGATGAAGTCAATACACTCTTCCATGAATTTGGCCATGGTCTGCATCATATGTTGACTCAAGTGGATTATTCAGGCGTAGCGGGCATCAATGGTGTCGCCTGGGATGCGGTGGAATTGCCTAGCCAGTTTATGGAAAACTGGTGTTGGGAAAAGGAGTCACTGGCTCTGATTGCACGGCATTATCAGACAGATGAGGTCTTGCCGGATGAGCTCTTTAATAAAATGAACGCAGCCAAAAATTTTCAGTCAGGTCTGCAGATGCTTAGACAAATAGAATTTGGCCTGTTTGATTTTAATCTGCATATTCATTATCAGCGAAATGGCCAGCCTCAGGTGCAGCAAATGCTGGATGAAACACGCAAGCAGGTTGCAGTCGTAATACCACCTGAATTTAATCGTTTCCAGCATGCATTCTCGCATATTTTTGCAGGTGGGTATTCAGCAGGTTATTATAGTTATAAATGGGCAGAAGTTTTATCTGCTGATGCTTTTTCCCTATTTGAAGAAAATGGAATTTTTGATCAAAAAACGGGTGAACAATTTCTTCATAATATCCTGGAAATGGGAGGGGTTGAAGAGCCCATGGCACTGTTTGTACGTTTTAGAGGGCGCAAACCAAAAATTGATGCTTTGCTGAGACATTCTGGTATTACCTCATAACGTCAACAAAAATAAAATAATAAGAAGGGACAAATAAATGAAAAAGGTAATCAAATTTAAAGGCTTAAAATTAAGTTCACGGTTACTCTACCTGTTGTTAGCCAGTGCACTCTTTTCTCCTTTGCAGACTCAAGCTGAAACTGAAATTACGCAGCAGCATTATATTAGCCCCAGACTGCAATTGGGTTTACATACCCAGGCCAGTTTGGACAGCCCTATCAAAGTACTCATCAGCAGCGGCAAGGCGGTTGAAGTAATAAAAACAGAGGAACAATTTAGTCTGATCAAAACCACAGAGGGTGTCGAAGGCTGGGTTAAAAGCAAATTTCTAAGCACGGAAGAACCAGCTGAACTTAAAATAGAGAAAATGCGCAGTGCACTGCAGCGGGCACAACAATCGTTGAAAGATCGCTTGCAGGATGAGGCGGCAGGGAAAACCAGCGAGATCCCGTCTGAAACAGACTCAGGCATGAACACTTCCCTAAGCGATGAAGAGAAAGCCGCTTATGAGGGAATCATAGCAGGCCTCAAAGAAGAACTTAAAGCCTGGGAACAGCTGGACCGACAGGACAAACAGGCACTACAGGAACAGGCAGAGAAAAAAAATCAAATACTCAAAGAAAAACTGGCGATGATTGCTTCAGTCGCTATTGGCCAGGATGTGGATACCAGCCAGTTTAATTTGACGACACAGGGTGAATTACCGGAAATAGTGAGTAAGACGAAACAGACATTCTTAAAAATAATTAAAAAAAATTATCTTCTTCTGCTTATGATCTCAGGGCTGAGCTTCTTTTTGGGGATCTTTGTAATGGATGTAATCATTCGCAAACGTCATGGTGGTTATCGTATATAGTTTAACGTTTTTTGTTGTCAGTTCGAAAGAGAGCAGACATAAAAATGCCGGGGTGGGATGAACCCCGGCTGATTA
>JAPVVU010000133.1 GCA_028571885.1 Gammaproteobacteria bacterium
AAAGATTTCAGCCTGCTTTACCACCGAAGCGGACGATGTCCGCAGTTTTAAGTCGTAAGTTGTAAGTTAAAAGCAAGAGATAAAGATAAAAGCACACGGGTTTAGCTATAAAACGTTAGAACTGCCTTTGACTTTTCTTTTAACTTACAACTTACAACTTACGACTTACGACTTAAAACTGCGGACATCGTCCGCTTCGGTGGTAAAGCAGGCTGAAATCTTTAACAGGGAAGCTTAAACGAAGGCGTCCCTTTTTCAAGTCCTAATTTCTGGCCTGATGATTCTATCAGAGCCTGATGATAATCATTATTAAAAATGATTTTATAACAACCATATTCTTCTGCCAGGTTTGTCGTATACTGCATGAGATCAGATGCAATGGTTGTTTTTTCTGCAGATTCCGAAACATCCTCTGAAATGATAAGATCAGTAATAAAGGCCGTTGTTGAACCTTCATGAGTCATCTGCATAATAATAACCAGAGTAACGATTGCAATAATTCCCTCTTCAGTGCTGGCGACGATCTGGAAGTAATTAGAATCATCCAAAATGGACTGGTAGACTGTATTCGCATCACGCTGTTCCATCGCTGTGCCATTGTCCGCTTCTGGTGAATTGATGAGTGCCAGAATATCTTCCAGATCACTTTCGTTGGCTTTTCTTATAATGATATTATCAAACATAATCTTTCTTATAACTTTTCTTGTAACCGTTCTTATAACCAAGGTTTTTAGATAAATGGAAAGTGAGCTGCTGCTGTACTTTAGACAGTTCAATGTCTTCAATATAGTCAGAAAGTTGAACAACTTCAAGATTTTTATAACCGCAGGGATTTATTTGCTTAAATGGGGTTAAATCCATATTTAAATTAAGACTAAGACCATGAAAACTGCAGCCTTTTTTTATACGCAGCCCTAAAGCGGCAATTTTAGCATCGCCAATATAAACACCTGGTGCTTCTTTTTTTGCTCTAGCGTTTAGTTGATACTCGTTAAGGGTGTCGGTGATACTTTGCTCAATGAGTGTAACCAGTTTTCGAACCCCCAAACCGTGGCGTTTAATATCAATCATGAGATAAACAATGAGCTGTCCTGGACCATGATAGGTAACCTGACCACCCCGGTCAATTTCGATAATGGGAATATTCGTTTTATCTAAAATATGTTCTTTTTTACCGTTTCGGCCCAGGGTGAAAACAGGCTCATGTTCCAGCAGCCAGATTTCATCAGGTGTATCCTTGGTACGATGCTCAGTAAATGACTGCATGGCCTGCCAAACGGGTTCATAGGGTTGCCGGCCCAATATTTTTACCAGCAGAGTATCAGAGGGTAACAAAGACTAAAGCGCCATCTTAGTATGTTGATGGGCATTTAATTCGATATAGAGATCATCTAATTGTTTACGACTGGTGGCGATGAGTTTAACGGTGACAGCAATGTATTTACCGTTGCGGCTGGGGCGTGTGTGAACACAGTCTTCAGTGATGCCTGCAACATGTTTTTGACAAATAGATAAAACATAATCAGAATAATTATCAATGTTTTCCCCCATGACCTTGAGGGCAAAGTCACAGGGAAATGTCATTAACTTATCTTCATCGATACGGTCTTCATTTGTACTGCCAGAAGACGATATTTCTTGTTTATCACTCATTGGGATTTTCTCGTTTCTTTTGAACATAACTTTTTTATATAAGAGTGGTAGGCATCTATCATCTGGTGCCAGTGTGCTCCAGGTTTGCCATTGCTGATTATTTTATCATTAAGCTTTGTAACGGGTAAAATTTCTTTGGTAGAACTGGTTAACCAAATTTCCTGAGCATTGAATAGTTCGGCTTCAGTGATGGCTTGCTCTTTGAGGCAAATATTTTGCTTATCAGCAAGTTCGACAATCAGATCACGCGTTATTCCAGGCAAAAGTAAAGGCCCTTTTGGTGGTGTTATCAGACAATCTTCGAGGATAATAAATAAATTACTGGTTGCACCTTCAGTTGCTTCACCCTCTCTTATCAATATGGCTTCTATAGCGCCTTTATCAAATGCTTGTTGACGCAACAGGACATTAGGCAGGAGAGAAATGGTTTTTATATGACAATTCTGCCAGCGATTATCAGGTAAGCTAATGGCATGGACCCCTTTTTTGGCAATCTCGGGGGGTTGCTTTTCAAACGGTGTTGTCATAATGAAAATAGTGGGCTTTTCCTGATGGGGAAAACTGTGATCGCGCGGTGCGATCCCGCGTGTGATTTGCAGGTAAACAGACTGATCTTCATAAGTGTTTTTATGGATAATCTGCTCTATTAGCTGCTGCCATTGCACTGAATTTAATGGGTTCTTTATATGAATGGCGGTCAGACTATTATTGAGACGTGCAAGATGGTGTTGTAAACGAAATGGCTTTCTACTATAAGTAGGAATGACTTCATATACGCCATCACCAAAAATGAAACCACGATCCAGGACAGAAATATGAGCATCCTGTAGAGCAACAAATTCGCTATTTAAGTAAACGACTGGCTCAATAGCGGCAGGCTCATGGTCATTAATCAATATTAAACCCTCAAAATATCAGATTTTAACGCTTAGTTTTAGAGAAAGCTTTTAGAAATAGATTTTCATATCACACTGCCACTGGATTACTCAAGCATCATTAAAGCACTGTCTTTAGCTTGCTGCCAGAGGCTGCCTTCTTCAATCGTTTTAAGCGCAATTAATGGTGAGCTGCTCAGTAGTTTGCCATTTAGTCGTATTTCAACTCTACCCAGCTGCTGTCCTTTGCTGACAGGTGCGATCAATGGTGTGTTGATGTTAATCGATGGCTTAAGGTTTTTATACTGACCACGAGGAATGATAGCGGCCAGATTTTGAGCAACCCCTACTGGAAGTTGCTGGCTGCGGCCTTTATAAATACGGACATTTTTAAGTGCCTTGCCTGCTGGATAAATGATGTGTGATTCATAGAAACGAAAGCCAAAATTTAATAATTTTTGTGATTCCTGAGCTCGGGCATTAACACTATCAGTACCTAATACTACGGAGATGAGGCGCATATTATTTCGTTTTGCAGATGACAGGAGACAGTAGCCCGCTTCTTCTGTGTGACCTGTTTTCATGCCGTCAACCGTACTATCACGCCAGAGAAGTGTATTTCGATTGGGTTGTTTAATATTATTATATGTAAACTCTTTGGTTGAATACCATTTGTAATATTGAGGAAAATTTTTGATCAGGGCCTGGGCTAAAATAGCCAGATCAGTCGCACTGGTTTTATGGTTTGGATCAGGCAGTCCTGTGCTGTTGAGGAAATTGCTGTTCTTCATGCCCAGTTCCTGTGCATGTTGATTCATCAGTGCGGCAAACGTATCTTCACTACCGGCAATGTGTTCTGCCAGAGCAACGCTGGCATCATTACCTGATTGAATAATCATGCCCTGCAGGAGATCTTCAATCGATACTTTGGAGTTGACCTTGATAAACATTCTTGAACCTTCTGTTTTCCAGGCTTTTTTACTGATGGTCACCCGATCACTTAGTTTTATATTACCTTGTTCAAGTTCGGAAAAAACAACATAGGCCGTCATGACTTTAGTAATGCTGGCAGGTGCTACAGCCATATCAGCATTATTTTTGGCAATTACTTTATTGCTGTTGAAATCCACCAGAATATAAGATTTAGCGGCAATTGCAGGTGCTTTTGGAATAATCTTTGGTGCGGCTTGAGTGCTTAACGCAAAAAAAATGGAGAAAACTGTAGTGAAAACAATGATGAAGAAATAGCTAAGAGTCCGTTTCATAAATTTCTAACTCGAATGTAATAATGGGAGGCAAATTTTAACTTAAATTTGACCAAATTAAAAAACAAATAAGAAAAATAGTGTTAAGCGTTAAGAAAAGGCTAAAGCAAAGAGCAAATAAAGTCTGCCAGTATTTCTGTACGACTTTGTGCTTTGGCTCTTCCTGAATGCTGAGTGCTGAGTGCTTAACGCTGCTCTATTCAATGACCACTCGATGTTTTACAAAGCCTTTTTCAGTGAGAGTGAGAGCCAGACTGTCAGCCTGTTCAGTATCACTGAGAGGGCCAAGCCGGACACGGTAAAATTGCTGACCGTTTTTAAGTATCGTAGAAACATTGGCCTGGTTGGATGAAAGGACTAAATTGACCTGGTCTTTTAAGCGATTGGCATTTTGTGAACTGATAAATGCGCCTAATTGCAGATATAAGCCGATAGTTGCATTGCCTGGGGTTGATGTTTGTACTATTGGGAAAGCAGGCTGCCCGGGATTAATTGCTTCAACCTCAACCAGTCCGGTACCAGTACCTTTGACGCCCAGTTTAACTGCCGCAGTATGTGAAAGATCGATGATACGGTTATCATGAAAAGGTCCCCTGTCATTGACCTTAAGAATGACCTGACGGCCATTTTTTAAATTAGTGACTTTGACATACGTGGGCAGAGGTAAGGTTTTGTGGGCAGCGGTCATGCCATGCATGTCATAGGGTTCACCACTTGAGGTACGTTTACCATGGAATTTACTCCCATACCATGAGGCAATGCCTCTTTCTTTATAGCCCTGACTTGAGGACATAACGTGGTAGCGCTTGCCGAAGACGACATAGGATTTTGGATTGCCTGATTTACTGCGTTTAGTCTGTTGCGGAACCGCATCAGGTATATTGGCAACGTCCACCTGTTGTGAGGGAGGGCCATCGTATTTTTTATCATATCGACTTGAAGCCGTAGGAGTATTACTCTGGCCGCCGCAAGAGATTAAAAGCAATGAAGTCAGGAGCAGCAAAGCAGGTGATAGTGCTCTGAGCTCTGGTTCCCTAAGCTCTGATTTAAGTTCTGGTCTGAAAGAAAGCTTGAAATATGATCTACTCATGAGATTTACTGAGCCTTTTGAGCGGCCTGATAGGCCTGTTTGATTTCCTGGCTGAGCTGATAAACTGCCATGGAATAGAGTGTACTATGATTGTAACGTGAGATGACATAAAAATTATTATAACCCAGCCAGTATTCCTTGCCACTTTTTTGCTGCAAAATTAATAAAATTGCCGATGTGCTGTCCTCTACTGATGTTTTTCCCTGTAGACCTTTTTGTTTAAAGTCAGCCACACTGAGTTTAGGTTTACAACTTCTCTTGCAGCGATCCTTGTTAGTAATGGTATTGTCATGGTTGAGTTGAAGTCTATCTGTAACGGGCTGATCTTTTTTCCAGCCGTGACGTTTGAAATAGTGAGCAACACTGCCAATGGCATCGGAATTATTCTCCCAGATGTCTTTTTGTCCATCGCCATCAAAATCAACGGCATAACTTTGGTAACTACTGGAAATAAACTGACCCATACCCATGGCACCCGCATAGGAACCTTTTCTGCTGAGAGGATCAAATTTTTGTTCCTGGCTCATGATGAGAAAATGCTTTAATTCGCTACGGAAAAACTTGCTGCGCTTAGGATATTTAAAGGCCAGAGTGGACAGTGCGTCCATCACTCGATAATTTCCCTGACGCTGGCCGTAAAAAGTTTCTACTCCGATAATTGCCACCATAATTTCCGGGGCAACACCATACACTTTTTCTGCATAGCTAATAATGTCGCTATTTTCCTGCCAGAATTTTACCCCCTGATCAATACGTTTTTGGGTGAGAAAAATTTTTCGGTATTCATACCAGGCTTTGGTCTTTTCTGCAGGGCGGCTGATAGCATCAAGAATTTTTTGTTTGATTTCAACTTGAGAGAATAAGGTTTCCAGCTCAGTCTGCTTAAAATTATGTTTTTGCACCATTTCATTAATAAAAACCTGGACATCAGGATCCTGGTCCAGATTGGCGACAGCGCTATTGCTCATAATAATGAGACAAAAGGCGAGTATACTGATGGCGCTGTAAAGTGTTTTCTGTCCTGACGACATAAAAATTCCTTTTTTATTAAATAAAGAGTTAATTAATAAATACACACTGGATAATTACGAATTAACGAATATTAAACCAGATAATGATCAATGAGCCAATAACTTCCTATGGGTATGGATGGACATTAAAATGCCAAAACCTGCCATCAGAGTGACAATAGAAGTACCGCCATAACTCACCAGAGGGAGTGGCACACCAACTACGGGTAAAATGCCGCTTACCATTCCAATATTAACAAAAACATACACCAGAAATGTTAAAACAATACTGGCACCCAGTAGGCGAGCATAAGTACCATGTGCCTGCGTGGTGATGTATATACCACGCAAAATGATAAATATATAAAGACTTAAAAGGATTAATATGCCGCTAAAACCGAATTCTTCAGCAAACACAGAAAAAATAAAATCAGTATGGCGTTCAGGTAAAAATTCCAGATGTGATTGCGTGCCATTGAGCCAGCCTTTGCCAAAACTGCCACCAGAGCCAATAGCAATTTTAGATTGAATAATATGATAACCACTGCCCAGCGGATCAGATTCCGGATTCAGCATTGTGAGGACGCGCTGGCGTTGATAGTCCCGCATGAGAAAAAGCCACATGGGTATAGTAAAAGCAATGCCGGCAAAAGCAAAACCCAGGATGAGGCGCCAGGAAACTCCTGCCATAAAGATAACAAATAAACCTGCACTGCTGACCAGAAGTGAGGTACCCAAATCAGGCTGTTTGGCAATGAGTAAGATAGGCAGCAGTAAGATAATCAGTGCCACCAGCAAATGTCGATTTCGAGGTGGTATGTGACCACCTGATAAGTACCAGGCCAGCATCATTGGTACTGCAAGCTTCATCATTTCTGAAGGCTGAAAGCGAAACAGCCCCAGATTCAACCAGCGTTGAGCACCTAATACTTTGGTGCCGACCAGCAATACAGCAATCAGCATAACCGTTCCGATAATAAACAGAATCGGTGACCAGCGACGCATAGTGTCCGGTGAAATCTGGGCAATCATCAGCATAACAAAAAAAGCAACACCCAGGCGAATACCCTGACGCTGCATTAAAGCCATATTTTCACCGCTGGCACTGTAGAGAATAACCTGGCCAATAACGATCAAGGCAATCAATCCCAGTAATAAAGTCAGATCAATATGCAGACGAAAAAACAGGCCTTGTGAAGAGGCTCGACTAGCCATGTGCGTGTTCCTCATGTTCAATTAATGCCGTATTCTCAGGTTTGACAGTGGCTGCTGAAGGAGTTTTTGGTGGCTTAGTGTCTGGTGAAAGAACCGGCTTTTTGTTAGTTTTTGCGGCTTTTTTTCTAACGGATTGTTTTAGTTCTTCATCGCTAAATTGACTGAGATATGCTGCAATGACTTTTCCCGCAATAGGGGCTGCAACTGAACCACCATGACCACCGTTTTCTACGATAACAGCGATGGCAATTTTGGGGTTGTCTGCCGGGGCAAAGGCCATAAAAAGAGCATGATCTTTAAGGCGTTCTTCCAGTTCATCCTCTTTATAGCTGGCATCCTGGGCGACAGAAAACACCTGTGCTGTCCCTGTTTTACCGGCGATTTTATAGCGTAGATCGGGCTTATTGAGTCGCCTGGCTGTTCCTCTGGCACCATGAATCACTTCAGTCATCGCATGATGAACTTCATTCCAGTTTTCCTGTCGTTTAACGGAAATTTTCCGAACCAGCTGGGGATTAACCTGACGGGGAACCCGATCGACTTTTCGTTGAATAGAGTTGACCAGTTGAGGTTGAAAATGTTGACCACCATTGGCTAATGTGGCTGTTCCCAGAGCAAGTTGCAGTGGTGTGACCAGTACATACCCCTGTCCGATTCCGGCAATAACCGTTTCTCCGGGAAACCAGACCTGCTTGCGTACTCTTTTTTTCCATTCTTTTGATGGCATTAAACCGC
>JAPVVU010000134.1 GCA_028571885.1 Gammaproteobacteria bacterium
ATCTATTACAAGCGCCCAATGCACTGAATCTTTATGACTTTCCAAAACATTTTGACTTCGCCCGTAGGATGACTACGAATAAAGCCAAAATAACTTGTAAAGCCATAAATCTTCAGCACCTCTCCTCAGGGAGCCTACTGTTGGTGAACGCTCTCACTACGGTTCAACTGATTATTCTAGGTTGAAGCGACGTTGTCAATTAATCGACTTCAATCATTTCAACCGTACCGTCTGGTAAAACCTCGGCCATATGCCCCCTGGGTTCCTCAATGAACTGAATAGCAACCAGTACAAAAAGTGCAGAGCCGGCGATAGTTAAAAAGAATATTTGCGGTGATACAAAAGAGAGTACAGTGAGAAATAATACCGCACCAACATTACCATAAGCACCGACCATTCCGGCAATCTGACCTGTCATTCTGCGTTTAATCAGGGGAACCATGGCAAACACAGCGCCTTCACCTGCCTGAACAAAGAAAGAACACATCATGGTGACGGCAACTGCAAGAAATAATGACCAGCTGGATTCAATCTGGCTCATGATAAGGTAACCAGCAACCAGTCCCAGTAAGAAAATAGTCAGTGATTTTTTGCGACCATACTTGTCACTGATGAGTCCGCCGCCAGGTCGAGCGATCAAATTCATAAAAGCAAAACCAGAAGCCAGTAAACCAGCCATGACTGCTGTAACGCCATGACTTTCACTAAAGGTATCATAAAAAAACAGAGGCAACATGGAAACAACGGCTAACTCAGAACCGAAGGTGACCATATAAGCCAAATCTAAAATAGCAACCTGCTTGAATTTATAACGGTGAATTTCAGGTATTTCTTCTTTTAAATGCTCATTATTAATGTGAAATATTTTGTAAACATTATACAAAAATAAAGCAGCAATCCCCGCATAAATCATATTAGCAGTGTTAGCTTCAAGTAAGCTGACGCCGGCCGGTGAAAGTTTCCAGGTGAGCAGGGATAATGTTGCATACATCGGTATAGACATCAGAATATAAAAGTACAAATCACCCTTTGATGTTACCTCCATTGCTCCCATACGCTTAGGCTTAAAGTAAGTTGATCCTTTGGGTGTGTCAGTGACACTAAAGAAATAAATAACCGCATAGACCAGAGCAATTACACCGGTCAGAGCAACGGCATAGCGCCAGCCATCTTCACCACCAAAAGCCAGTGCAATAGTGGGTAAGCTCATGGCGGCTGCGGCTGAGCCGAAGTTACCCCAGCCGCCATAAATACCTTCAGCCACGCCAACCTGTTTGGCCGGGAACCATTCGCCCATCATACGGATACCAATAACGAATCCAGCACCAACAAAGCCCAGTAAAAAACGAGACAGTGCTAATTGTTCAAATGTATCTGCAACGGCAAACATAAAGCAGGGGATACTGCCCAGAGATAATAATGTTGCAAAGGTTCTTTTGGGACCAAACTTATCCACCAGCATGCCGATAATAATGCGGGCAGGAATAGTTAGAGCAACATTTAAAATCAGCAGCGTTTTAATTTGTTCAGAGGTCAGCCCCATAGTTTCTTTTATGGCAATTAATAAGGGTGCATGGTTAAACCAGACAAAAAAGCTGATAAAAAAAGCAATCCAGGTTAAATGTAGAATCTTTGTTTTTCCACTAAAGGAAAACAAGTTCAGTTTACTATTGGACATAATGATGTTCTCTACGAATAAATTTAATAATGATGGTGATTAAGCATTTAACAAGCCAAAAATTATAACTAGTTGTAAGTAAAGGTGAAAATATAGTAAATCGATTTTTAAAAAGATTTATTGCACTAATGTGGTGCAATTTGGTGGGGTGAATTATGCCTCATTATTAACAGATGGTGCATTAATAATTTCTTTATTAATGCTGTATTAGTCTCGGAGCGGATTGAAAAATTGATATAATCAGCATTTCAAAGACATCATGCGTTTTTTTACTACGGATTTCATAATGCCATTACAATACCATTTGAATAAAATCACTCGTTTTAAAAATGAAGGTTTTCAAAAAACAACCTGTCCTTATTGCGGCGTTGGTTGTGGTGTGATTACTCATGTGGACCAAAATGGCGTTGTGACGGTTAAGGGTGATCCGGAACATCCTGCGAATCAGGGACGACTTTGTTCAAAAGGGACTGCACTGGGCGAAACCGTCGCTTTAAATGAACGCCTTTTGTACCCTGAGATTGATGGTGAACAAGTCAGTTGGGAGCAGGCAATACCCATGGCAGCGGGTCTGTTTAAAGAAACTATCGATGAATATGGTGCCGATTCGGTGGCATTTTACGTTTCCGGGCAATTACTGACCGAAGATTATTATGTTGCTAATAAATTAATGAAAGGCTTTATTGGCTCAGCCAATATCGATACCAATTCCCGTTTATGCATGTCATCGGCTGTTGCTGCCTATAAAAGAGCGTTTGGTGAAGACATTGTTCCCTGTAATTATGATGATCTTGAGCGTGCCAAACTGATCGTCCTGACGGGTAGTAATACAGCCTGGTGTCATCCTGTACTATACCAGCGTATTGCTAAGGCAAAGCAGCTCAATCCGGATATGCAGATTATAACCATCGATCCCCGCATTACCCAAACTTCCAGTCTTGCAGATTTGCAACTGGCGCTTAAACCAGGCAGTGACAGCATTTTATTTAATGGTCTTTTAGTCTGGTTAAAACAACATGGGGAATCCAATCACCTGTATCTGGATAATTTTACCAGCGGCTTTGAAGCAGCTTTGGAAACTGCAGTTAGTAGTGCACCCACGATTGAATCAGTCGCAGAACAATGTGAATTATCCGTCGATGATGTAGAACGGTTTTATCGTCTGTTTGCTCGTACTGAGCGGACAGTGACGGTTTTTTCTCAAGGTATTAATCAATCCAGCAGCGGTACTGATAAGGGTAATGCTATTATCAATTGCCATTTGTTAACCGGAAGAATTGGTCGTCCGGGTATGGGGCCTTTTTCTCTGACAGGACAGCCTAATGCAATGGGCGGACGTGAAGTTGGCGGCCTGGCGAATCAATTGGCTGCTCATATGGATTTAGCTTCAGAGCAACATCGCCAGACAGTCAAAGAATTTTGGAATTCTCCTGTTATTGCTGACACTGAGGGCCTCAAGGCCGTTGATCTTTTTGATGCGATGAGTGCTGGAAAAATTAAGGCTATCTGGATTATGGCAACTAACCCCGTGGTGAGTATGCCCAATGCGGATAAAGTAAAAGACGCATTAAAAAACTGTCCTTTAGTCATTGTGTCGGATTGTGTTCAGCAAACAGATACCAGTAAATTGGCACATATAAATTTTCCTGCAGCGACCTGGGGAGAGCGGGATGGTACTGTCACCAATTCGGAGCGTTGTATTTCCCGGCAGCGGCCTTTTTTGCAAGCACCAGGACTTGCACAACCAGACTGGTGGATAATTACCGAATTTGCTAAACAAATGGGCTTTGAGAAAGACTTTGACTACCATTGCCCTGCTGATATATTTCGTGAACATGCAGGTTTGTCCGGGTATAAAAATGATAATGACCGATTGTTTAATATTTCTGCACTGGCTGAGATAAACAATCAGCAATATGACGAACTGCTGCCGGTGCAATGGCCCGTAATCGAGAAACCTGACAGCAAAAAGCAACTCAATATGAAACCAGCAAGCGTACTGGAAAACGGGCAATTTTATACCCAGGACAAAAAGGCTCATTTTATTCCTGTTGTGCCTCGGCCGCCTAAAAATAAAGTGAGTGAAAGTTATCCATTTGTGCTGAATACCGGCAGAGTACGCGACCATTGGCATACCATGACCCGCACGGGAATGTCGCCTCGTTTGTCCTCTCACACGATTGAATCTTATGTTGAGATCCATCCGGATGATGCGCAACGAATGGAGATTACAGAAGCAGCACTGGTTAAGGTCATCAGCCCTGATCCCAGTCCTAAAGAATGGCACGAGAAGCAAACAGACAAGGAAATTTTAGTCAGAGCCCGTCTGAGTGATAAACAGCGTAGAGGGAGTCTATTTGTCCCCATGCACTGGAATGAGCAATTTTGCAGCCAGGCCAGAGTAGGGACTTTGATTGCAGCAGTGGTTGATCCCATCTCCGGACAGCCTGAATCAAAGCATGGTGTGGCCAATATCAAAACCTGTCAGGCTAACTGGTTTGGCTTTATGATCACTCGTCGTCGACCTGAACTTAAATATTCTAACTATTGGTCACGTTCCAGAGGCAAAGGCTTCTGGCGATATGAACTTGCAGGGCTGGAAGCACCAGTAGACTGGTCAGCGCATGCTCATAAGCTGCTGGGGCATAGTGTTGAAAATGAAAACTGGTTAGAATTTTATGATAAATCCCGAAATCATTATCGCGCAGTAAGAATGTCTGGAAAACGTCTGGACAGTTGCCTGTTTATCTATTCTGATATCAATCTGCCTCCCAGGGATTGGTTGATCAGCCTGTTTCATAAAGATGAAATTACTCAGGAAGAAAGAAATAACCTATTACGCGGTGAAGCACCCGAAGAGCAGGAAGACACAGGAAAAATCATCTGTGCCTGCTTTAATATCGGTGAAAAAACAATTAATGAAGTTATTATGAAACATGGATTAGATAGTGTTGATGCGCTTGGAGAATACCTGAAAGCGGGCACCAATTGTGGTTCATGCAAACCAGAAATCGCTGAGCTGATAAAAAATATTCAGATGTAAATTGAGGATATTATTATCAGCTTGCCATCGGTGAAGCAGATTATCAGGTATAAATAGCTCTTGATATAGGCTTTATCTGTGTTTATAATGTGCGCCTCAAACAGAATATCTGATTCCAGTTATTCTTCTTGATTTCGGGGCATAGCGCAGCATGGTAGCGCACCAGCATGGGGTGCTGGGGGTCGAAAGTTCGAATCTTTCTGTCCCGACCATATACAGTAAGGGTTTCATGGATTCGAGGCCTTCTACAAAACTCTCTAGGTAACCGATTCACTCAAACTCGATAAGTCTAACGTTTTTGGGAATTTATACGTACCATCACTCAGTAACTCTACTGAAGAATGTCTTTCCTTTATTTCATCAAATTTTCCTAATGAACACCAACTACAGCTATTTACTTAAAAATCACTTAGTCAAAGTTGATAATTACTTGAAACACGTGTGAATTGTTAATTCAGAAGTTCTCAAAAAATCAAATACAAGTTAATTATTAATTCACTATTCTAGTCATAAATATAGTCACTATTATTGGTTTGATTA
This sequence comes from Gammaproteobacteria bacterium, assembly GCA_028571885.1. GTDB lineage: Bacteria > Pseudomonadota > Gammaproteobacteria > GRL18 > GRL18 > GRL18. The sequence goes on from JAPVVU010000134.1 coordinate 5,262, forward strand.
TTTAAAATATTGATAATAAATGACTTTATGTGCTATGTTTACTGATAAAGCTAGTCAATAAGTTAGTCAGGAAATAAGTCGATGCCGTTATCCATCAGTGAATTTTTAGAGCGTGGTCCCGCGACCTCAAAGGAAATACAGTTCTCAACTGGTTTGAGTCAAACTTCTGTAGCTCGTCAACTAAGAGAAATGAGCTATTGCATTATCAAGTTAAAAAAAGGTCGTTCTGTTAGATATGCAATGACACGTAATGCCTTTGGTGGAGATGATAGATTACCACTCTATATGGTTGATGCTCATGGGAACAATACATCTGTTGCAACGATAAGACCGATGTCTCACGGTGGGTTTTATGTTGAGCAAGCAACAGGTATGGCGCCAGTATTGTTAGGAGAAAGTGGTGATGGAGTCTTTGATGATTTACCTTATTTTTTGGATGATCTAAGACCCCAGGGTTTTCTTGGTCGAAAAGTTGCTCACGAGATGGCGTCTCAGTCAGAAGAGTTTCCTTCGGATCCAACAAAATGGAATGCAAACCATGTTGGACGATATTTGGTGTCCAATGGGGATGATTTACCTGGTAACTTTAAGTTTGGTCAGCAAGCGCACTTGCGTGTTAGACGTAAGCCAATTGCAATCTCTCCCGATGATTATCCGGAATTGGCTGATAGTGTCATCAGAGGGGAATCACCAGGCTCATCTGCCGGTGGTGAACATCCCAAGTTTACAGCATTCTGTGCTGATATTTCAGCTCATGTCATCGTTAAGTTTTCACCGAAAGGGGATAATGAAGTTACCAGAAGATGGCGAGATATACTGATCACTGAGTTTCATGCAACAGAGGCTATACATGCAGCAGATTTTCCTGCAGCAGAGACCAGGCTACTCGAAGAAGGTGGCAGGTTATTTCTTGAGTCTCGTAGATTCGATCGGGTTGGAGAATACGGTCGAATGTCTATGATTTCTCTTCAATCGGTAGATGCTGAATTTTTGGGACTCGGGACTATTTGGAATCAGGTGATGATGGCGCTTCATGAAAAAGACTTGGTTAGCTGGCAGCATTATGTTGATGCACATTTTTTGATGATATTTGGTCTTTTTATTAATAATACAGATATGCACCTGGGGAACCTGAGTCTGGCAATAGATGGAAATGTGTTCAGGTTATTGCCAGTTTATGATATGTGTTCTATGGGATTTGCACCGAAAGCTGGCGAAGTTTTACCATATGATTTTGTCCCTAAAAAATATGATTCGGGTGATTTTATAGATGATAAAGCTATTTTGGAAGTAGAAAACATTGCTCATGATTTTTGGCAAAGGCTTGCATCAGACGATAGAATTTCTGATGAGTTTAAGGAATATCTGAGCCGTGGAAATCCAATTGATTTGATGAGAGCCTCCTAAGCTTTGCCTGCTTTTCTTGTGCTATAATAATATAAAAATGGATATACATTATGCACAATGTAAGACCTGGTACCTATTTGCGGGTACCTATTTGCGTTTCGCGAGGCAATGGATTGCCAAAACATTATGAGTTATCAATTAATTTGGACTGAAAAAGGTGTTACTGCCGATTTTAAAGGGATTGTTAATAATTTTGAATTAAGAGAAATTGTTTCAAAATTTTATGGCAGCTCTAAATTTGATTAAATTAATTACCTAATCATCAATCTATTACACGTTGATAAGTTTGATGCAACAGATAGGGATCTTTTGTCAGTTGGGGCTATGGACTCTGTAGCAGCTATTAGTAATCCAAAAATAAGAGTTGCAGTCATATCAAATGATGAAGATATATTAAACTTATTCACATCATACGAAGAAGAGTCTGCTGGTAGTCCATGGAAAGTTAAATATTTTTCGAGTGTTAATCATGCAAATAAATGGCTATTGGCCTAACAAGCCCAGGTTACAGCCAAGCAAAGATTGCCTCAACTTTATGTTCGAACTGGTGAATTCGAAGATAAAATTAATATCATTCACCAATAATATGAGTAAAAAAATGAGTAAAGGTACAGTTAAGTGGTTCAACCCTGATAAAGGTTTTGGTTTCATTACACCTGAAGATGGCAGTAAAGATCTTTTTGTTCATCACTCAGAAATCCAAAGTGGCGGCGCTTATGCAACATTAAATGAGGGTCAAGCAGTGGAGTACGAAGTTGGCGAAGGTCAAAAAGGTCCTTGTGCAAATAAAGTTGTTTCTGTTTAAGCTGCAACACATATCAAGTCGCTCAAGCGGATAAGAAACTGTTTGGCACAAAACGCCAATCAAATATTTCCGCTTAGCTCTGCATTATGTTTGATATTTTAGTTATTAAAAATCAGCTATTTTTGTTAGCTTTCTTCGTATAGAATCCGCCATAAAATTTTGCTTATTAAATATTTCCAAAACATTAAAGTTTAACTAGCGACACCTTATTATCCCTTTTTAACATGACACAAAACAAATGAATGATAAAACTATAGCAACTCACAACGGTAATTTTCATGCAGATGATGTTTTCAGTATCGCTGCA
>JAPVVU010000135.1 GCA_028571885.1 Gammaproteobacteria bacterium
AACTGTTTATTGCTTTTATTTGTGTATTATCCAGAAAACAAATACAACGTTTAAGGAATGATCTTGAAAAAAATCAATACCAAGATGTAATTAGACGAAAACTAAATAAGTGTTCCACCAAAAGTAGGCCCCATGAGGGGAAATAGTGAACATTCTTTATTTAACATCCGCATCAGAGCCTGTCATTCATTATTGTGCTCTGACTGCGTCAAATCGCCCAATAATGAATGACAGGCTCTGATACTCAGTGTGCACCATTTCGGAACAGCTATTTAGTTTTTTTAATTACTTTGATAAAAACTGTTGGCTTGACTACCCGATAATTGGCCGGGGATGCAGCTATTGCTAACAAGATACACCCGGTAACACTTCTCAGGGAAGTCATTGGTAAGTTTTTTACGGTTCTACCTTGTTAGTAATAGCTGCATCTCCAGAGAGACCATCTTACCCACAGCGATCTTTTTTAATAGGTTCTGTCCGAACGACTGAACTACGCTAGCTCTCTTCTATAATATAAACAGTGAAATAAAAACTTTTGTTTTATCATGTTAAGTTTTAAGTTAATATACACTCAGAATTTAAAATATGTCTCACGTTTATTTTGTTATAAATGAACTGAATAATTGAATAAGGTTGTTATTTTGGCACTAAATTCTTTGTTTTATAAGGAAATACGAGCTCATCATTTATTTAATTGTTTATCAGATGAGTGTTTTCATGTTATTGCACAGCATTCTGGCTTAATTTCATTAAAAAAAAATGAAATTCTTTTTGAGTGCGGCTATGAAGCCAGTCATTTTTTTCTGGTTCGAACGGGACAAGTGACTTTATTTCAGACTTCCCTTGATGGAAATGAAAAAATAGTTGATATATTTGGGGCTGGCCAAACATTTGCTGAAACAATCATGTTTGTTGAAAATAAATGCTATCCAGTCAATGCCAGGGCAACCTGTGATACCGACATCTTTTATTTTGATTCAGATAAATTTAAGAGTCAATTATACCATTCAAGTGACTCCTGTTTTTCTATGATGGCTGAAATGAGTAATCGTTTAAAAAACCAGACTCAGGAAATAATCGAACTGTCTATTCATGATGCGCAATACCGCTTAGTGAATTATCTTCTGGAACATAGTTGCGATAATAATGATCAGTCATGTCTTTCTATTGTGAAGTTGTCAACGACAAAATCTTTGCTTGCTTCGCGTTTGTCTATTACACCAGAGACTTTTTCAAGAATTCTTTCGCGATTAAAAAAACAGAGCTTGATTATGATTAAGGATGAAGTAATTATTCTGATTGATACTGCTAGATTGAGAAAACTTGTTGGATGCTGTGGTGGAAGTTTACAGGAACGTCAAAAAGTAAAACAAATTTTACGTTTTATTGCCTGATTTTGGTTATTTTAAAGAGTTGAAAGTAAGAAAAACAAAAAAACCGGCAATTGCCGGTTTTTTTGTAGAATATTTTGCTAGAAACTTCTTGTAGAACTCTTGTAGAAAGAGAAGATTTATTTCCAGTCGCCAAATCCATCAGTTTTCTTTTCCAGACCATCTTCATAGCCAGCATTATATGCTTCTGTGACACGTTGTTCTTCACGCTCTGGGTTACATACGTAACCACCTTGCCAGCCTTGAATGTATTCTGGGTTTACGCCTTCAGATTCCATTTTCACAGTTATATCATGATATTCTTGGTTCATAGGTTTTTCCTTTGTGTTTCCAGTCAGTTAAAATCTAATTCTTTATGCAGGCTTTTAATTTAAACGCCAAACTAATAAAGACAATGAAAGCAGACTCTGACAAAATAATAATCTGCTTATATTAAACGATTTGAAGATTAAATTCCAGTATTTTTTGCTCATTCTTTTGTCAATTTGAGTAAGCAAATAGAGAGAATTTAACCCTATAGCCTTAATGCCTTGAAACGTTTTAAGGCTTCTCCTGAATTCATGGCTTTGCTTGCCATTTCAGCGCCTGCAGCGATCAAATGAAGGCTTATTTTCTGCTTCAGTTGTATCATTCTGGCTAAAGGCATATAGCTTCATATCTTGTAAAATTAGTGCTAAGCTATTGACTGCAATCTTTTTATTCTCTATTTATGAGAAGTCGATTGCCAACAATTCCAGGACACTCAATCGCAGTGAGTATACTTTATTGGATGAGTTCAAAGGTATATCTCTATGGGATAGGATTGAAAAAAAATTTTGTCAACAGGCGAAATAAAAGGTATCATATATCAAATAACCAAGTAAAACACTCGGATATTATATTAAGTCAGGTTTTGACTCCTATTTACCTCTTGTTTTAATCATGAGTTTATTTGAGTTAATAAATTAAGCTGGGCAATTATGAGACTATTTTAGAGGTTAGATATGAATTTAAGTGAAGCAGAGATAATGGATTTAAACAGTGGCTTGAAAGCACTGGAAGATAAACACTTTACGAGAGCCGTCCAATTGTTATCACAACTGGCTGAGAAAGGTGTGCCTGAAGCGCAGCATCGTATGGCTGTTATGTATCAAAATGGTTTGGGTATTCATCGCAATGAAACAGCTGCGGCTCTGTGGATGAAATTATCAGCCGATCAAGGTTATGAGCTGGCCTGGCACGGTATGGGTTTTATGTATATGGAAGGGGAAGGCGTTGAAAAAAATGCCGAGGAAGCCATTAAATGGTTTACTAAAGGTATTGATGCCGGATTAATTGGTTCCATGACGACTTTAGCCATGATGTATAAAGAAGGTAATGGTGTGGAAAAAAATCCACAAGAGGCCGAACGCCTGTTAAAGCTTGCCGGCTTTTAGGTAAGGGCGTTATTAAAGTGCGAAGTCATTGTGTTGGTGGTAGTGCTGATTACAGTGATTGTAGTAAAAGTAATGAAAGTTTTGAGCGTTGCTAAAAGTAGTGAGAATTGAATGAGAGCGTCACAATTATTTGTTGTATTAGATCAGGAATTTAAAGGTGCACAAACCGGACATCATACGCCAGTTATGATTTGGGGACCGCCTGGTGTTGGAAAATCCCAGTTAGTGAATCAGGTTGCTCAAAAGCATGATCGAGTGCTGATTGATATCCGTCTATCTCAAATGGAACCCAGTGATTTACGGGGAATTCCTTTTAAGGATGGTGATAAAGTGGAATGGGCTGTGCCATCAATGTTGCCTGATGCAGAAAAACATGGCAGTGAAGGTATTTTATTTTTAGATGAAATTACCTCTGCACCACCAAGTGTCTCTGCTGCAGCCTATCAGTTAATCCTGGATCGACGTCTTGGTGATTATAAAATACCCGATGGCTGGGCAATTTTTGCTGCCGGTAATCGACAAGGTGACAGAGGTGTGACTTATAGTATGCCGGCACCCCTGGCAAACCGTTTTTCCCATTATGAAATTGATGTTAATCTGGATGACTGGGTTGCCTGGGCGTATCAGACCGGGATTGATGAAAGGATCATTGCTTTTTTACGTTTTCGTCCTGATTTATTGTTTGATTTTGATCCTGCGCATAATCCCGTTGCTTTTCCATCACCCAGAACCTGGGAATTTGTTCATAGAGCTTTGAATAAATTTATGGATCACCCTGAATTATTTGTGGGGGCTCTGCAATCCTGTGTGGGTCCTGCTGCAGGTATTGAACTTAACGCCTTTATTGCCAATCTGGATCAGATGCCTGATTTGGATGCCATTGTTAATGGTGAAGATGTACCGACACCCACAGAAATTGATCTGCAATATGCAGTCGCTTCTGCCTTAGTCGGGCGGGCAATTCGTGCCCGAGATACTGATGAAGCAGATAAGACTTACACCAATATCCTAAAATATGCATCCAGTTTCCGGCAAAAAGAAATGGGCGTGATGCTGGTTTCAGATATGCATCGAGCAATTGGTGAAGACTTATTTGCAGTAGAGGAGTTTGCCAACTGGGCTGATGCTATAGCAGACATCATGCTATATGGGTGAGCTGTTATATGGATGAACAAATAGAAACTAAACTGGGTGCTGCTCGAACGCGACTTATTTTAGATAAGCCGTTTTTGGGCGCGCTGGTGCTTCGATTACCGATTGTTGAAGCTGATCCGTCGTGGTGTAAAACCACGGATACGGATATGAAGAAGCTGTATATTAATCCTGAGTATATTGAACAGCTGAGCGTTGAAGAAACTCAGTTTGTACTGGCACATGAAGCCCTGCATTGTGCTTTATCCCATTTTGCCCGTCGGCAGCATCGTGTAAAACTACGCTGGGACATGGCATGCGACTTTGCCATTAATCCTATTCTTATTGAAGATGGCTTAAAACCGCCGCCTCATATTATGCATTTGCGTGAATACATTGGTATGACTGCTGAAGAAATTTATCCTACCCTGAAAGATAATGAAAATGATGCCGACAGTGAATTGGGGCAGAATAATGATCAGGGTGATAATGAGCAGGGCGAACAGTCTGATCAAGGTGATGCCAAAGACACCGAAAGCCAGAAGCTCAATAATCAGCAGCAAAATGAAGGTGAACGGGGCAAAGGACAGACGGGCGAAGGCAAAGAGTCTGAACAATCTTTTGATCCGCCTAGCACAAGTGAAAGTACTCAAAAAGAGCCTCCACCGACGCCTAATAATGATGAAATTCAAAATCTGAGCGCCCAATGGCAGCAGCGTATGGCAGGTGCTGCACAACAGGCCCTGCAGGCTGGAAAGCTCAGTCAGTCAATGGCACGTCTGGTGGATCATCTGCTGCAGCCGCGATTGCCCTGGCGTATGCTTCTGGCACGTTATATGAGTGCCACTGCAAGAGAAGACTATAGTTATACCCGACCTTCCAGTCGTCGTGGTGAACCGGCAATTTATCCGCGTTTACGCAGTCATATGGTAGATATCGTTGTGGCATTGGACATCAGCGGTTCGATAGCAACCAGGGAAATTCGTGAATTTCTTTCTGAAGTCGATCAAATCAAAGCACAGGTACGAGCTCGTATTGCTCTGCACGCCTGTGATACAGAAGTAGCCGATGAAGGTCCCTGGGAATTTGAACCCTGGGATGAGCTAAAACTGCCTATAAAATTCAAAGGCGGTGGCGGCACTCGATTCACCCCTGTCTTTGACTGGGTTGAAAAACAGGCGATGTGTCCCGATCTCTTAATTTACTTTACTGATGCTGAAGGTGAATTTCCTGAACAGATGCCTATGTATCCGGTTATCTGGCTGGTCAAAGGTAAAGCCCCCGTTCCATGGGGACAACGAATCCAGTTGAATTAACTTTTATTGGCTAAAGGCTCTTGTAAGCCAATTTTTGTAAATGATGAGATGAATAGTAGAACGAATGCCCTTATCTAACGAAGACAGTCTGAGATTAAACGTATTGCTGGCACAAAAAGTCAGCGCTATTCGAATTGACGAAGGAAAACTAATCCTTTATGCCCTGACTCAAAAGGGTGAAGCAAAAATTCAACTCAATCCGACGCAAAGAAATGAAAAATACATAAAAGAAGTCAAAGATTTTCTTTCTACCAAAGCGCTGGGTGCGCCTGGAGGCTTCCCCATGTTTCTTTCCCGTTGGAATCGTATGGGCGATCTGCGTAACAGCAGTCTGGATAAACTGTTGCTTCTGGGTGAAGAAGAAGCCGTTACAGCGGTGGTCAATAATAAGAACATTACTGCTGATATAGCGAAAAGTGCCTGGTGGGCTGTGCAATCTGCTGAAAATGCTCGCAGTATGCTGGCCAATGAATCCGTTGTTAAGTCAGACATTGGTACTGAATTGGCCCAGTTTCTTATTGAATTTTTGCCTTTTGAAGAAGATCCTCTGAGTATGCTTATCAGTACAAGACTGGTTTTACAGGAGGGGTTAATTTCTGCTGATGAAGTGTTGAAACTATGGAAAAAGGGCAAAGCTAAGAATACCCTTTATGTTGGATTTTTAGATGTTCGTCCTGATGAGATACCGGAGCCGGTTGCTGAACATAGCCGTTATCCGGAAGTCAGTGAAAAACTTTCTGAGTTAATAGCGGCAGATAATCCTTATGCTATTACTTTATGTAAATTATTGAGTGAGGCAGGGCAAACTTTTTTAAAGACTGCCGAGTCTGCTTTTAAGCGCCCGCCTAATTATGATATCGTCGGTGACTTAATTGAGAGTATCAGACGATATGTTTTTGTTGCTCAGCCTGAAGCAGGTCAAACTCAGCAGCAATATGAGCTGGGTTTGAGTATTCAGGGTGAACCTCAAACTGATATTAATGCCATCAGTGCGCTGACAAATGATATTTTTTATGAAGAAAATAATATTTGCTGCAGTGACAAACTTAAAGCGGTTCAGAATGCAGTGCCCGAATTAGCGTCTCAATTACAGGCTATTCTTTTTTTGAGCAGAACAGCTCAAACGGTATTGGCACCTACTATTGCCAATAGCAATGCTGTCGGCAGTCTGATGCGAAAAAAATTAAAACCAGTATTTGATCCCATTTTATTGAATTTGAGAATCCTGCAGAATTAAGTGACAGGTTAATGTAAAGCGGTAAGTTTCTGATAAATATCCACAATGGTGTAGTGGCAAGAGTATCATGAACGGTTAATATGCTGATGCACGCTAAAAAGTAATTATCCTGCTTGTTGGGATAAAACTTGTTTTTGAAAGAGGTAGGTGAATTTATGGCTCATGTAACGATGTATTGCACTGATAATTGTCCTTTTTGTATCAATGCAGAAAAGCTCTTATTATCAAAAGGTGTTGAAATTGAAAAAATTGATACTGATAAAGAGCCTGAAAAATTTGCACAAATAATCGCACAAATTGGTAGAGACAGTGTGCCCCAGATTTTTATAGATGGTAAGCATATTGGTGGTTTTGATGATCTTTCTGAATTAGATATGGATGATGAACTAGAGCCAATGCTGGGGCTGCTTTAGCTTACATACAGCTCAAGCTTTTAGTACAAACAGCTCAAGCTTTTAATATACAAACAGCTCAAGGCTGTTTACAAACAGGGTTTAAGAGGTAAGAGTCAAGTGGATTTTTTTCCAATCTTCATGAATATAAATGGTCGTCAATGCCTGGTTATTGGCGGTGGTAAAGTTGCGGCGCGAAAAATTTCTTTGCTTTTAAAAGCAAAAGCACAAGTTCAGGTTATTGCCCCGGAGCTTTGTCGGGAAGTTGCTGAGATGGCCAAAACGGGACAGATCAAATATATTGAGCGCGGCTTTGAAGATCTTGATATTTGTGATTCCAATGTCTGCGATAGTGTTTTAGTGATTGCAGCAACAAGTGATCAAGCAACCAATAAGAAAATTTCAGAATTGGCAAAAGCCCGCTCAATGCCGGTTAATGTGGTGGATCAACCTCATCTTTGCAGTTTTATTATGCCCTCAATTGTTGATCGCTCACCGATACAGATAGCCATATCAACGGGCGGCAGCTCGCCTGTTCTGGCACGTTTGTTACGCACAAGGCTGGAAAGCTATATACCCTCGGCTTACGGCAAGCTGGCCCAATTAGTTGATGGTTTTCGCAGCAAGGTGATCGATAAGTTTCCAAAAACAGAACAACGCCGACATTTCTGGGAAGTGGTTCTTGAAGGTCGAGTTACTGAACTTCTGTTTCAGGGAAATGAACGTGCTGCCAGGTATGCTTTACAGCGTGCAATTGATGAAGATTTTGCTCAAGAATCAGGTGAAGTTTACCTGGTCGGTGCAGGCCCCGGTGATCCGGATTTATTGACCTTCAGAGCACTGAGACTGATG
>JAPVVU010000136.1 GCA_028571885.1 Gammaproteobacteria bacterium
ACTGTGGTTGCTTATTTTTCTGACTTTGATTGTCTGAGCGCAGCGAGTTCTCATAACAGAAAGCAAAGTCTTAAAAACGAGTGACCGCAGCCCTGAAAAGGTTATTACTTGTAAATACACTGAATAATTACATGATTTTTAGGTTACAGAAAGTTAATAACTTAAGTTAAAAGGTAATTATTCAGCATGTATCTATTAATTACCCGCGTTAAGCCTATGGTCGCTCATTTTTCTGACTTTGCTTTCTGTTATGAGAAACGACTTCGTTCAGACAATCAAAGTCAGAAAAATAAGCAACCACAGGCTTTTGTAAATAATACACTGAATAGTTACGTTAAAAGAAAGTTAATGACTTAAATTAGTTTAAAGCGTTAACTTAAGTATTTATTTTTTTGTGCGACCAGCATAGCTTCATTCCGAAAACCCTTGTCAAGATCACCCAGCAAACCTTCTTCACGGTAGTAACGTACGGTTAAACCGGAAAATAAATTCAAAAGCTCATTACTCCTCAGCCGAAAAAGACTGTTTCTGGGTCCTCTCGTTGACTCGGAATGGGTTGACTCGGAATGCACCGCCGGATTAACTTTGTCCTGAGGTTCATGCTCTTCTACAAAGGTCTGATAATAAATTAAGCCACCGGATCTTAATGCAGAAATGAGTGATGGGATCATTTCACGCAGCAAAAAATGACCAACAACAATGACATCAAAACCTTCTTTATGCATTTCAACTTGCACGTCATCCTGACTGATATCACATTGTTTGGTAAAAACACTTAAATGACGTTCCTGTGCAAATTCCTGTATTTTATCTATTGCTGAATCAGATAAATCCCAGGCATGGCTTTCAAAACCTAACTCGGCCATTCTCAAAGCATTACCACCGAGTCCACAGGCAAGATCCAGCGTTTTTCCCTGCGCAGGCAATAAATGCAGATTTAACTCAAGTACATCAATAACCTGATTAGGAATGTGTACCGCCTCATATCGCTCATTCCATTTTTTTCTAATATCTTTCATACGTTATTATTACTTGTGTGTAATTTAATAAATGTCTTTAACGCCGCCAGAATGAAGGCGTCAGGATAACCAGCAAAGTGAAAATTTCCAGACGTCCCAGCAGCATAGCAAAGCAAAGAACCCATTTGGAAAAGTCATTAATATCCTTATAGTTTGCACCAACATCCCCCAATCCAGGCCCCAGATTATTCAGACAGGCAGCCAGAGCCGAAAAAGCCGTCACCTGGTCCAGACCTGAGGCCATTAATAACAACATCATGACACTAAAACTGGCAACATAGAGCGCAAAGAAACCCCAGATGGCATTACTGACATTTTCAGGCATTACTTTACCACCGATTTTAACCGGGATTTGTGCACTGGGATGGATCAGGCGAAAAATCTCTCTTACCCCCTGTTTAAATAATAGAATAACGCGGATGACTTTCATTCCACCGCCGGTAGAACCGGCACAACCGCCCACAAAGCTAATAAAAAGTAACATAACGGGTAAAAAACCCGGCCAGTTATAGTAATCAGATGTTGTGAATCCAGAAGTTGTACCAATAGAAATGGTTTGAAAGATACCATGATGCAGGGCATCACCCCAGGTCTCAAAGGTTTCTGTGAAATGCAGATATAAAACGGATATCATAGAGGCAAAAGCAAGGATAGAAATATAAACACGAAACTCAACATCAAATAGATAGGGCTTTAAGCTATGTAAACGCAGTGAGCTAAAGTGCAGGGCAAAGTTAATACCTGAGAGCAGCATAAAAAAACCAGCAATGACTTCAACCAATCGATTGTTAAAAAAGCCAATCGACGCATCATGAGTTGAGAAACCACCAATTGCAACGGTTGAGAAACTATGTGCGAGTGCATCAAATGGTGTCATACCTGCCAGCCAATAGGCCAGAGCACAGGCTATGGTTAAACTCAGGTAAATATACCAGAGTGCTTTAGCTGTTTCAGTTATTCTGGGTGTCAGTTTACTGTCTTTAATCGGGCCTGGAGTCTCTGCACGATACAGCTGCATACCACCAATACCCAGCATAGGCAAAACGGCAACAGCTAAAACAATAATTCCCATGCCGCCCAGCCATTGTAATTGCTGCCGATAATAAAGTATTGAACGGGGCAAATCATCCAGACCAGTAAATACCGTTGCTCCTGTTGTCGTCAATGCAGAGATTGATTCAAACAGCGCATCTGTAAAGGAAGCTTCCAGACTATGGGAAAGATAAAGCGGTAATGAGCCAATCAAACCAAACACAAACCAAAAAAGGACCACCACGATAAAGCCATCACGAATTCTAAGCTCACGGCGCAGATGTCTGACAGGCATCCAGACAAGAAAGCCACTAATAAAAATCACTAAAAACGCATTTAAAAAAGCCACGGTTTCAGAGTCATTATACCACCATGAGACAACAAGGGAGGGTATCACGGTAGTACTGAATATCATCATTAATAAACCGACAATACGGAGAATAACCAGTGGTTGCATATTTTTATATCAGCCTCAAGCTCAATTCTTAAATAAAGGTAACTGCGACCTGAAAAAGGCGTTCGACATCAATAATATGACGTTTATCAACCAAAAATAAAATAACATGGTCATCGGATTCGATCACTGTATTATGGTGTGCAATAATCACTTCACCTGAGCGAACGATTGCGCCAATCGTTGTTCCCGGGGGCAAAGAAATCTCTTCAATTGCACGGCCGACTACTTTGGATGTTTTTCTATCGCCATGGGCGATGGCTTCAATCGCTTCAGCAGCCCCTTTGCGTAATGAATGAACCATTTCAACATCGCCTCTGCGGACATGAGCAAGCAGGCTGCCAATCGTTGCTTCCTGAGGTGAGATGGCAATATCAATGTCACCACTTTCAACCAGATCAACATAGGCAGCCCGATTAATTAAGGCCATTACTTTTCTGGCCCCCAATCGCTTGGCCAGCAATGCGGACATAATATTTGCTTCATCATCATTGGTCAGAGCACAAAAGACATCCGTACCCTCAATATTTTCTTCAATGAGAAGTTCTTCATCCGAAGCATCGCCCAGTAAGACAATCGTTTTTTCTAATTCTTCAGATAACATTCTGGCATTAGCAGGATTATGATCAATTATCTTCACATGGAGGCGGTTTTCCAACGCTCTGGCCAGACGTTGACCAATATTACCGCCACCGGCAATCATGATGCGTTTATAGGGTTTGTCAACACGTCGCAGCTCAGACATTACCTTACGGGTATTACGCCGATCAACAATGAAAAACACTTCATCATTTTCTTCAATAATGGTATCTCCCATCGGCGTAATCGGATGCCCTTTTCGATAAATTGCAGCAACCCGCGTATCAACATTGGGCATATGATCTCGCAATTCCTGCAGCTCATGACCTAACAGCGGTCCCCCCTGAAAAGCTCTTACAGCAACAAGCTGAACTTTTCCGCCAGCAAAATCCAATACTTGAAGTGCGCCAGGATAAGCAATCAGACGTTTAATATAATCCGTGACTAACTGCTCCGGACTGATCAAGACATCAACGGGCAATGCTTCGTGGGAAAATAACTGAGGATATTTCAGATATTGATTAGAGCGGACACGGGCAATCTTCATCGGGGTATGAAAGATGGTATAAGCAACCTGGCAGGCAATCATATTGGTTTCATCACTATTGGTCACAGCAATGATCATATCCGCATCATCGCAGCCTGCTTTGTTTAATACATCAGGATGCGAACCTCTTCCTCTGACTGTTCGAATATCCAGACGATCCTGCAGGATCGCCAATTTTCGACCATCCTTATCCACAACGGTAATATCATTATCTTCGCTGGACAGGTTTTCTGCCAGTGAAGAACCAACCTGGCCAGCACCTAAAATTAATATTTTCATAGAGCAGGAATTTTACCTGTTTATTGTGATTGCTGTTGTTATAGTAAAAAGGTTATAGCAAAAAGCTGCAAAGAGTTATCCTTGATAATGTGTAAAAAATTCATTCCTTAGCCTTTTTTGCAACTTTCTTAGCATCAATCCCCAGAGTTTTCATTTTACGATATAAATGCGTCCTTTCAACACCCGCTAACTGTGCAACCTTACCAACACTGCCGCCAACAGCAATGAGTTTTTCTTCCAGATAAGCTTTCTCAAAAAGCTCTCTTGCTTCTTTTAAGGGGTGTTCAAATAAGGATGTCAGTGTACTGTCAACGGGCATATTATCATCCGCACCGCCACATTTACTATCCTGTCTCTGAGCTTCATATTCGATACTTGCTTCAACTTCTTCCAGAGTAATGGTTTCAACATCAGACATAATTAAGAGTCGCTGCACCAGATTTTTTAATTCTATCAAATTACCCGGCCAATTATAATTTCTTAATTTATTTAAAGCCGCAATAGAAAAACTACGATAATTAAACTGCTCCTGTTGAACAAACCGATCACGATAATAATTCAGCAAATCAGGTACATCCTCACAATGCTCTCGCAGTGGTGGAATTTTGACTTGCAGCACGTTTAACTGAAAATACAGCTCTGAATTAAATTGTCCCTGCTTCACCAGCTGTTCCAGATTGTAATGCGAAGCGGTAATTATACGACACATCAGGGTAATGGATTCGGTGCCGCCAAGACGATGAAAACGGCCTGTTTCCAGGGTGCTTAATAAGCGTCTCTGAGTCGCCATATCCATCTCACCAATATCATCAATATAGAGCATTCCTCGACCGGCCTGTTCCAGCAGGCCATAATAAATTTTTCCATCTGCCTCGGAGCCAAATAGTTCTCTTGCTGAATTTTCAGCATCAAGCGTCGCCACACCCAACTCAATATAAGGTTGCTCAGCACGTTTACTCAGGCGGTGCAGCAGACGGGAATATTTACTCTTACCACTGCCTGGCTCACCAACAAATAAAACTCTGGAATCATGCTGTGAAATTTGCTTTATTTCTTTAGCTAAATCCTGGTTTATCTGACTTTTACCCACGGGTTCATCAGCCACTGAAAGCTGCTGACGCATACCCTGATTTTCCTCATCCAGCTTATGGGCTTCAAGTGCATGTTCTACTGTCAGCAAGAGCTTAGCCAGCGAAAGGGGCTTCTCTAAAAAATCATAAGCGCCCAGACGTGTTGCTTCAACCGCAGTTTCGACACTGCCGTGTCCAGACATCATAATCACTGGAAAATTTTCAGCGGAATTAATTTCAGCGCCTTTATTTACAAAAGGCTCTTTCCACTCTTTAAGCAAACTGATGCCATCGATATCCGGCATCCAGATATCTAACAAAACAAGTTCTGGACGTCTCAGCCGACAACTTTCTCTGGCCGTTTCACCATTTTCAGCAATATCAACTTCATAACCTTCATCCTGGAGTATTTCCTGAACAAGTTCACGGATATCAGGTTCATCATCAACAACAAGTATATAGGCTGATGCCATTTTTTCTCTCGCTTTTGTTTAAAGAGTTTAGGAATAAGTATTTAAACGAAACATTAGAAGTGAGCAATTACACCACAGGTAATCGAATCACAACTTTCGCCCCACCTTCAGGTGAATTTTCCGCAATAATGGAACCACCATGTTCTTCAATAATTTTTTTCACAATGGCCAGCCCAAGACCTGTACCTTTAGGTTTATTGGTCACATAAGGATCAAATATATTAGCCAGCATATCCTCTGGAAAACCAGGGCCATTATCGGTCAACTCAAGAATACACCAATATTGATTATTAATTTCCAGCAAACGGGTCTGCACCAGCAGGCTGCTTTTGTCCTGTCCCGCTGATGCTTCCACCGCATTTTTAATCAGATTATGAAACACCTGTCTTAAGCGTCCCTGATCGGCGTCAACCAAAGTACCGCTGATTGCCAACTCCGAAGAGATAGTTAGTTTATCGCTGCCACGGTAGAGATCAACTACTTCCATCAATAAACTTTCAATATCCAGCGGCTGCATCTTTAATTCAGGCATTTTGGCATATTCTGAAAAGGCTTTAACCATTTCTTTCATACTATCAACCTGATTAATAATAGTCGACGTTAAACGATCCATTGTCTCAGCATCTTTTTCATTCATCGTCTTCAGATATTTATGGCGCAATCGCTCAGCTGATAACTGAATAGGTGTCAGAGGATTTTTAATCTCATGCGCCAGACGTCTGGCGACTTCTCCCCAGGCAGCGTCTCTTTGCGCCTGTACCAGGGAGGTCACATTTTCAATCACGATGACATAGCCGCCATCCGCCAGAGCATTACCACGACATAATAAATTCTTACGGCCATCAGATTCACTCAGAGTCACTTCTTCGCTCCAGTGTTTCACCCGGTTCTGAATAGCGGCCAAAATCCACTGTATCAATGGTTCCAGCTCAGGTTTTTCATTAGTCAATTGAAACAAAGGCAGGTCATGATAGTCATTAACATTGACCCCCAGAATCAAACTGGCTTCAGGATTACTGGTACGGATTTCTTTATTTTGCGATAAACTAATGATACCTGAAGACAGGTTGCTGAGAACTACTTCAAGATAATCTCTCTGGCTTTTTGCCTGTTGATGACTTTCTTCCAGCGCATTATGGGTTTGTGACAAACGTCTGACCATTTTATTAAATGACTGAATCAGCAAACCGAAGTCATCATCATTCAGTAAAGGAATGGGTTTATGGTACTCACCTTCCGCAACGGCCTTGGTTCCCTCAGCGAGATCTCTAATCGGTGCGGCAATTCGTTTTGCAGAATAAAAAGCAGCCCAGACGGCACTTAAAATACCCAGTAACAAAACCAGAGACAGAGTGAGAGTAAAGCTTATCTTGAGCGGCTTACGCAAATATACCAGCCCTTTATATTCTGAATAAGCCTGCTGCACACTTGCTGCCAGACGATGCTGGCGCTCACTTACAGGAACCATTGCCTGCAGTATCAAAAAGCCTTTTTTACCGGCAAAGGTAATCCGTACCAGCACGCGAATCATCCGGTCAGATTCTTCACTTAAATCAAGGACCACATGATCCCGCCCCTGCTGCAGGGGTAATAATAAGTCTGAACTGGGAATATCAGGAACAATATCACCTTCTTCAACAGAGCTTGAACCCAGTATCCGCCCTCTGGATGTCATCAATGTCACTTCATCAACGCCGCTTTTTTCTCGTATTTCACTCAGCGAGATAACCGATAGAGTATCAAGGTTAATTAGAATTTCATCACTTAAACGGCGAATTTGACGCAATAAGGTCTTCTTTTTTTCATCAACAGATGAACGACTTAAATTCATTGCATCTTCTAATGCACGTTCAACCGTGACATCAAACCAGCTGTCAATACTACGATTGATAAACTGGATGGAAAAACTATAAACCACCAGTGCCGGAAAGACGGCAAGACTGACAAAGATGATCACCATTCTCAATGTCAGCCTTGAACCTGCCACATGTTGACGCAATTGGCGAAGCAGACGCCATGCCTGACGAGCAATAAGAAAAACCAGCATGACAAGGATAACAAGATTTACTGTGAGCAGCAGGTAGTATAATTGCTGAAACTGTTCTGCGTCCATAGTGGAACTACTGATCATTCGCAGTGAAAAAAACAGTATTATCAACATGACAAAGATGGCTAAGGGGCCATAAAATAGTTTTTTCATCATTTTGCTGACTCTTTAAGCGATTTATCTGAAGTATTATTTAAAATTTCATTCTGG
>JAPVVU010000137.1 GCA_028571885.1 Gammaproteobacteria bacterium
ATGGCTGTTAGCTGGCTCAAGGTTATTCCCCGAGATTGAAACAGTTACAGAGTTATTATTATTATCTGGCTTAAGATCATCTTCTAACTCATTGTAATTATAAAATTTATTATTTTCAAGTGAATATGGCTCAACAATCGTGAATGTGGGACTTTTTACCGCACCAGAATAACCCAGTGAGCGAAGAAAGCCTCTGACCAGCGTCGTTTTACCAGCGCCTAAATCACCATCAAGATAGATAATAGTACCCGGAATTGCCACTTTTGCCAGTTTTGCACCTAGCTCTGTCATGGCATTTTCATCTATAATTTGCAATTGACTGACCAACTGTTCCTAAAACCATCTGTTATAAATGATCTATTGTATTGAATGAAGCAAAAAAATAATACCCATAAACAACTATCCCGCGAAGAACTTTGTGATCCGGTTAACCTTTCTGCTTTAGTCAGGAAGATTAAACAATGGGGACAGGAGCTTGGCTTCCAGGCTATAGGTATAACCGATACTGACTTAACCATCGCTGAACAGCGTTTTAATCTCTGGCTTGAACAGAAAATGCATGGTGATATGGAGTATATGTCACGTCACGGGAGCAAACGAACCCGCCCTGCTGAATTAGAAAATGGCACACTGAGTATTATTTCTGTGCGCATGGACTATTTTCCAGAAGACCCCGAAAATGCTATCGAATTACTGCAAAAACCCAATAAGGCTTATATTGCTCGCTATAGTCTGGGCAGAGATTATCATAAAGTGGTCAGAAAACGCCTGCAGACTTTGGCTAATAAACTGGAACAGGAAATCGGTTCCTTTGGTTATCGCGTGTTCACAGACAGTGCTCCGGTACTGGAAAAACCCCTGGCTGAAAAAGCAGGCATCGGCTGGATTGGCAAACATTCCAATGTACTACAGGAAAAAACCGGTTCCTGGTTTTTTCTCGGCGAAATATTTACTGATCTGCCATTGCCTATTGACGCGCCAGCGATTAACCATTGCGGCAGTTGCACAAAATGTATAACAGCCTGCCCAACTCAGGCAATTGTTGAGCCTTATGTCGTTGATTCACGGCTTTGTATCTCCTATCTGACCATTGAATCGCACCAATCCATACCCGAAGACTTACGTCCCTTAATGGGCAATCGTATTTATGGTTGTGATGACTGCCAGTTATTCTGTCCCTGGAATCGATTTTCTCAACAAACTGTAGAAACTGATTATTTTGCGCGAGGCGAACTGGCCAGCCCGCAATTGCTGGATCTCTTTCTGTGGACAGAGTCTGAATTTTTAAGCAATACCGAAGGGACTGCTATTCGTCGCATTGGCCATGAATCCTGGTTAAGAAATATTGCCGTTGCTCTGGGTAATTGTTTGAGCATTGAGAAGGACAACAAACAAATAGAAGACATTATCAAGGCCCTGAAATTTCGTTTACAGCACCCTTCTGCACTTGTTCAGGAGCATGTTGTATGGGCTCTTAAACAGAAAAATCAGCAGCAGTCAGGTAAGTCATAATGGCGAAAATTTTATGCACTGGTATTGCCACCCTGGATATTATCAATGAAGTAGCATGCTACCCTGATGAAGATGATGAAATCCGAATTTTGGCACAGGAAAAGCGTCGTGGCGGCAATGCCACAAATACAGCAGTGGTATTAAGTCAATTGGGTCACCAGTGTTTTTGGGCTGGAACGCTTGTTAATGAAAGTGACAGGCAGACAATTCTATCTGACTTAGAATACTATCAAATAAACTATGACAACTGCCAATTTCTTGAGCATGGAAAAATACCCACATCCTATATCACACTGAGTCAGGATACAGGCTCAAGAACTATCAGCCACTATCGTGACTTACCAGAATACACCTTTGATGCATTCAAAAAAATCAATTTGCATTCGTTTGACTGGTTCCATTTCGAAGGACGAAATATAGAACAAACACAACAAATGATACATTGGTGCAAGCAGCATTGTCCTGATACCCCCATATCCGTTGAAATTGAAAAGCCACGGGATTTAATAGTAAAGCTCTTTAAATTTGCTGATATTATGCTATTTTCTAAACAATATGCCCTCTCACGGGCTGCAACATCAGTAAAAGATTTTTGTCAGCGCCTAAGCGCACAATATCCAGACAAAACAATTAGTTGTGCCTGGGGAAGCTCTGGTGCAGGGGCATCATTTAAACAACAATATTATTGGCAAACAGCGCTGAAAATCAAAACAGTCGATACGCTTGCTGCTGGTGATGTATTTAATGCAGGCATGATTGATCAGCAACTCAGACAATCTCATCTAAAAAAATGCCTCGAATTTGCCTGTCAGCTGGCTGGTAAAAAATGTACTCAAAAAGGGATCGCCGATTTATCAGCGAAATAAAGACCTGAGTAATCAATATTGCAAATAAACACCTAAAATACTTGAAAAGAACCAGAAAAAAAGTTATTTTCAATCGTTAAATAATAATAAAATAAAAAAATTCTACGAGACTAATTAATGAGTGAGTTATTTTCTGAATCATGGATACAATCTTTGGGTGATGCCTGGAATAATGACCCCCAAATTGTTGAGCCTTTAAACAAAGCGGGATTTTCATCCAAAATTTCATACGGATTTATTGGCGAAAAAAAACCCAGATGTCTGCTTGATATTGTCAATGGCAAAATTGTCAACGCATCGCTGTATAACAACGAAACAATTGACTGGGATTTGCGTGCCGATCCGCATAATTGGGAAAAATGGATTACCAAAGGCTTTGGTTTAACCAAACTGGGACCTGCAGTGGCCACTAGAGCACTACAGTTTGCTCAGGGTGATTACCGCCAGATGATCCGCAACCCTTTATTAAGCAGACCTTTTTTACGTCATTTTGTCTTAATGACGCAGTTGAATACTGCTTTTTAAAAACCTTATTAATAAGGTAACTATTCAGCGTATATTTCTTAATGACCACTGTTGAGCCCATGGGCTCTTTATAAATAATATGCTGAATAGTTACTTAATAAGTACTTTTCTTTTTTAAACCGCTTTACATAAAGCCGCTCACCCTGCCCTGCTGATAATTTAGCCATTGCTTTTTCTATAGATGTAAGCTGACTTGCTTCTTCATATCACTCAGTACCGACTCTGGTCTATTAAATTTATTACCTATACATTTTCTCAAAGTATAAAAATCTGGACTCAAATGTAAATTCAATAGATAATAATGAGTCCTATCTTAATAAGCATATAACGCTATAGAGTTGTTAGCAAAAAAACACTATGAGTAAACAAGTCACTATAGATTGGGAAGATACAGTCCCAAGCACACAAGAAATTGAGCACAACAAACCACAGCTTGATGAGCAAGCACAAAACAGCCTCATTAAACGCATCAAACAGCTGCTCATTGAACAAAATGCCGTTTTGGTTGCTCATTATTATACCGATCCAATTCTACAGCAACTAGCGGATGAAACAGGTGGTTGTGTTGCAGACTCACTAGAAATGGCTCGATTCGGCAAAGAAAGTCCAGCGGACAAAATAATTGTTGCCGGTGTACGTTTTATGGGTGAAACAGCCAAAATTCTTTCCCCTGAGAAAGCAGTCTTTATGCCTGATCTCAACGCAACCTGCTCATTAGATCTGGGCTGTTTAGCTGAAGATTTTATTCCTTTTTGTGATGAACATCCTGATCGCACAGTCGTTGTTTATGCCAATACCAGTGCTGAAGTTAAGGCACGAGCGGATTGGATTGTAACCTCGGGAATTGCAGTAAAAGTAATTAAACATCTTGCCAGTGAAGGTAAAAAAATCCTCTGGGCCCCCGATCGCCATCTGGGCAAATATATTCAAAGTGTTACTCATGCTGATATGCTGCTTTGGCAGGGCTCCTGTATTGTACATGATGAATTTAAAGCCGATGCACTCCTGGCACTCAAAGAAAAACACCCTGATGCCAGGATCCTGGTACATCCGGAATCATCCTATACCGTTGTTGAAATGGCTGATGTAGTTGGCTCCACAACACAACTGATCGATGCTGTAAAATCAATGCCTGATCAGACCTTTATTGTGGCAACTGATAATCGTATCTTTTATAAAATGCAGCAGGCCGCTCCGGAAAAAAATCTAATTGAGGCCCCGACAGGCGGCATCGGAGCAACCTGCACCATGTGTGCTCACTGTTCCTGGATGGCAATGAATACGCTTCAGGGGATATTAAATGTCCTCGAACAGGGCACTAATGAAATATACGTTGAAGAAAGTGTGCGTCTCAAGGCTTTTGAAGCAACCCAACGCCTCTTAGATTTTGCTGCATCAAACCATTAAGCAACTAAAGAAAAAAAAGGGGGGTGCTCATCCTCGACACCCATATCTCGAAAAGCCCCATTCAGACAAACTCATCTACCCAATACTCTCTTCTGTCACCTATTCCCACTCATGGTGTCCAAAATAAAAAATTTATGATGCAGCTATCTGAATACAATTACTTTGACTTTTAATCTTACCCACCTACAGAAAAAAATAAAGCTTTGCAATTTTTGAATTTTTTCATAAAGAATCTGAGAATAATTGACACTTTTCCTATTTAATAAGGATGACGAAAGAAAATTTAAGCCGATTTCGACCCAGCCAGGCATATTAGAGAAATCTAACATTTTGTGTCATTTGTCAAAAGCGGATGACTGATGATATTGACAAAAATTAAAAAATAACATTGTAGGATTGATTCCTGTCATCCTTGAAGCGGTCAACTGAATCTTTCTAATCAATATCACTCTTCTAGTGACATTGCCGACAATCAAATTTCCTTAAATTTCTACCGTAAAAATATAATATTTGAAAAAATATTCATGATGATTATTTGGTTTATTCTCTAAAGGAGACATTCAGAAGGAACTGACATTCACCAGCAAAAAAAACCCCGCAGGAGTTAACCATAGCGGGGTCTGTTGTAGTCTCGATTATTACTGCTTACGCTGTTTTTTGTACCGTCTGAAACCGATACCTGCTAAACCAAGTCCCAAGAGGGCAAGGCTTCCTGGCTCTGGTATATGGACATCCAGAGCATCCACGTTAACATTAAGATTGGGATCGTGATAGAGACCACCTTCATTATCAAATGCACTGACCCACCAGACATTGTCCCCAATACTATCCTCGAGAATGCTGTTAGCATCCACAGAGAAGAATATGGCATCGCTGTTAAACTTGTCGTTCCCAGCTTCGAATAAGTCCAGTTCGCCAAGGACGTCATAAACAATCAAGCCATCAATATTGAAATCCTGAGTACAAGTATAACCGCTGAGCCCCAGGGCAGTACAAATCAAGGCATTATCGACATAAAGGCCACCACCCCAGTTAAATACATCACCCGGATCGGTTAGCCCCCTCTCAGTGGAGTAGTAGACATTAAAAGGGTCATCCTCCCAGCCAGTTGGGGCTCCAGGGAATGGATTCGGATAGGGAGAGACATGGTCGTGATGCTCCAGGGCATCCAGGTCTCCGCCTAGCAGTCCTAGAGTAGAAGCACTATCATGGACCAGTTCCCAATTGATAGGATTCGGTTGATCGGCAAGAAAATGACCATCTGGAGTGGCGGTT
Source organism: Gammaproteobacteria bacterium (assembly GCA_028571885.1). Lineage (GTDB taxonomy): Bacteria > Pseudomonadota > Gammaproteobacteria > GRL18 > GRL18 > GRL18. Next base: position 5,586 of record JAPVVU010000137.1, read on the forward strand.
CGACCTTGACCGTTAGGTTCAGGCAGATCGCCGTTAACAGTCCACTCAAAGATATTCGAATCCCCATCGACAGAAAAGTCCATCTTTAGTTGGCCCGCGAGCATTGTATAAAGGGAGACGTTGTGATCAGGGTGAGCTTCGGACAGGGCATCTATCTCATCACCCTGTTGCAGAGGAGCAATAACGAAATCGTCACCCCAGGTACCGTCTTCCGGAGACCAGTTGATCTGGCCTGGTGCCTGATTGCCAAGAACGTTTGTATCGAAGTCGAGAGAGAAATCTTCGAAACCATCAATTGGTCCCGCGAATACCGCCGTACTCCCCAGTAGGAATACAGAGCATCCGTAAACTAAAGTTCGTTTCATTGTATTTCCCCTTTCCTTTTTATATCTTTTAATTTGTTATATCTGACTAATAATTCTTCATGATGGATAATGCTATAAAACATCCACAATATTCAATAACTTAAAGCAAGAAACATACCGAATCATTATTAACCATATTTTTCATAAGGTTAATAACCCTTTATATAAATCAAGATGGTATGAGTTGAGTAAAGTGTAAAAATTCCTGACAGAGCGGGCAGTTAATAGTCTAGAATCAGGACTATTCTAAAGAAGATATGTAAATATTTTACATAATCGAGTCCCTATCCTGTGCGTAACAGCTTCTCTCAACTGCATGATCTCTTCACACAGTTGTAGTGACAGGCTACGAGTGAGTCTGAGAGCATCCATTTCCAAAGGGCTGCAACGGGTGAATTCTGTTGACAAACACAGAATGAACTCAATCAAGGATTAAGGAAAAAATCAAACCTTATTCAATTTTTATTATTTTTAAAATGCGTGTTTTTTACTAGCATCTGGTGTTTCCGGAATTCCAAGTTAAATGTAAAAAACGCTGACACTTCTGTTTTTCGGAATTCTCGACTGACGATTTTATGGAAATCACTGGTGTTTCAATTCTGCATCGTTACAATTAGTTATTGGTAAAGGAGTTATCAAACATCTACTTATCTAGTCGGTACGGGGAGGTGAATTTGTGCATGGCAGCTGTCAGAGAATCCTTAATACTTGCTATTAGTCAGAATGTTGTGGTGAATTTCGTTCATTAAGCATAATAAAACTGAAATGCATTGCGCTTTTTTTCTTTTGACTGATACATGGCGATATCCGCTTTTTTCATCAATTCTTTGGGAGTATCCCCATCGTCGGGAGCAAGACTGATACCAATACTATAAGTAATAAAGAGTTCGTGCATATTCCAGTAGATGGGTTGATTCAGTGATTTATTCAGCTTCTCTGCCATTGTTTTAACGTCCTGAACATTGGAAACAGATTCCATCAAAACAATAAATTCATCATCACCAATTCTGGCAATTGTATCTACAGTCCGGACATTTTTTCTCAATCTTTTAGCAACAGCTATAAGTACCTCATCACCAGCAGCATGTCCCAACGAATCATTAATTGATTTGAATTTATCCAGGACAATATATAATACGGCCAGATGTTTTTTTGTCCGTAGTGCTTTTTTTATGGATTGCTGCAGTCGATCCAGCAGCAATAGACGATTGGGTAATCCTGTAAGAACGTCGTGATGAGCAATATGCTCCAGAGTGATTTGCTTTTGGAACATTTTTTGCCTGGAAAGTTCCCGCTCAGTGACATCAATAATGATTTCCTGGTAATAGGTAATATTTCCTTGTTCGTCCCGAACCAGCGAACAACTATCATCAACCCATTTGACCACTCCGCATTTGGTAATGATTCGATAGGGTTTGTGTTTAAACTTTGTGGTTTTATTCTCTTTTTTAACGTCCTTCAGGAACTGTTCTTTATCCTCAGGATGAATAATATCCTTATAAATCACCTCCCCGGTTAAAAATTCATCCGCACTATAACCCAAAAAATTAACTACATTGTCTGTTACAAAATGAACTTGCCAGGGAGAAATGTTTTTCCATAATAAGGCTACCGCAGGACTGGAATTGATAATTTCATGGGCAAGGGTTAAATCTTCATTGTGGATAATATCTTCCAGCTCCATCAGTGTTTTATCAACATCACTCAGAG
>JAPVVU010000138.1 GCA_028571885.1 Gammaproteobacteria bacterium
TATGGGTTTAAAATTTACCTATACCAGAAAAAAGATATTATCAGATAGGCCTACAAAGCAATAATTCATCAGTATGTTAATTAATAAATCAAAGTATTTTAAATGTCTCACTTTATTGTTCATTTTTCAATGGGCTAATATGTATAGCCATGTTGCTTTTTCTGATGGTTCTTTTATCGATAAAGTTTATCATCCCTATGTACAAGCTCATGAAAAAGAAATTGAATGGCGCTGGAATATTCAAAAAGACAATGGCAATAGTGATGAGGCGCGATTGAGGGATAATGCACAAAAACATCGTCTAGCTTATGGACAATCATTTAATGATCGCTGGTTCGGTGAAATTTATCTTGTGGGTGAAAAAAATCGCGAACAGGAGTTCAGACTCACCGCTGTAGAAATTGAAGCACTCTGGCAAATAACAGAGCAAGGTGAATACGATGAAGATTGGGGCATGCTTTTTGAAATTGAACATGAACGTGATACGGATGTATCAGAAGTCTCATCGGCTTTAATTATAGAAAGAGAATGGCGTAAATGGGTGGCCACAGCGAACCTCTATTTAATTTATGAGTGGGGTAGTAATATTGACAATGAATTTGAAACAGCGATGGCACTACAAGGGCGTTACCGCTATTCAAAATCAATTGAACCGGCAATTGAATTTTATAGTAGTGATTCCAGTGAGGGCATTGGCCCGGTATTATTGGGTAGTTTTAAACTCAGTGGCAGAAAAAAAATACATTGGGAGTCAGGGGTTATTTTCGGTCTTGATAATGATACGGCTGATCAGATAATTAAGTTTAGGTTGGAATTCGAATTTTAAGTCATTGATTGTATGTAACTATTCACCTTATTGTGTGCTTTTTATCTGCTTAACCGAAGCTGTCATTTGAAAAAAATGGTGGGGCGTTCGAAATGTGGTGTTTTTAAAGCCAGAAGATGATCAGGAGTTATTCACCTTGCCGGGGACGCGCACGAGTCTTTTAGTTATCAAAGGTCATCCCTGTAGCGCTCATCCTCACCATCCATGGATGGACTTGAGCGCCCACAGTCAGACGAACCAGCCTACCCAGCAGTCATTCCCAGATATAAAAGTAAATATTTATCCTAACAGCAGCAAAGGTGGTTAAGTTGCTATTTTAAGAAGTATGCCTTTCTGTGAAGAACTGTAATTGCTGCCATTAAACCCATGCTTGATTCTGTACAGAAAGGGTTACTGATATGTGTTTATTCTCGCGGGTAGTATTTCTCATTACTTTGCTATTCTATTTTGTGTTATACCTTAAGCTTTAATTATACATTTGAAATTGAAAAAGGCCGTAAAGAAGCTTAAAATGATGCACTTTAATGTGAGCTAAGGAATAGTTTTGGGCGAATTTGGTGCAATTGCAGCAGGCGGTGCATTAGGTGCTATTATGCGCTTCTGGGTTTCTGGTGGTATTTATGCCTGGTTAGGACGTGATTTTCCTTATGGTACTCTGAGTGTTAATTTAATCGGCTCATTTTTTATCGGTATTGCCTTTATCTTGCTGACTGAGCGTTTGACATTTGGTGCTGAGGTCAGGGCTTTTATACTGATTGGTTTTTTGGGTGCTTTTACAACTTTTTCAACTTTTTCTCTGGAAACGCTAATTCTTTTACAGGAAGGTCTTCTGATAAAGGCAGCCGGAAATATTTTATTAAGTGTCTTTCTTTGTATTATAGCTACCTGGAGCGGGATTATTTTGGCCCGATCGCTTTAGGTTTTCATTATCAGTAGTTCTAGTTATGTCTTACTGCATATTATCCTGTACGATCTTCTATCCAATTAGCGGAAAACAAATGGAAAATCAAATTAAAAAACAATCTGTTACATTAGTGAGAGTTTATACCGATGATAATAATGGGCATATTAGTACGATGCTGGAACAACTTCATAAACGGGGTGATGTGATTGGCACGACAATTTTTCGAGGCATCGCAGGCTTTGGTGATCAGGGACATATTCACCAGAGTAGTTTATTAGATTTATCGGGGCATTTACCTGTTGTTGTTGAGTTTTATCACAAAAGTGAAAAATCTGAAGAATTAATTAATTTTGTACATGAACAGATTAATAATGCCCATATTATCAGTTGGGAAGTGAATCTTTCATTTGAACATTTAGACTAGGAATAATAAGAACCATGCTGGATCCAAAATTTTTAAGAAATAACCTTGATTCTGTTGCTGCACAGCTGGCACGTCGTGGTTTTACGCTGGATACTGAAAAATTAACTGACCTGGAAGCAGAACGTAAAGTCTTGCAGGCCAGGACACAGGAGTTACAGGCTGAGCGAAAAAGTAAGTCAAAAGAAATTGGTCTTGCTAAAAAAAATGGTCAGGATGCCAGTGAAATTCTTTCAGCAGTGGCAAAATTTGGCGATGAATTAAAAGCAGCAGAAGTTCGACTTAAAGAACTTCAGGATGAAACCCACGCGTTGCTGATGACTCTTCCCAATGTACCGCATGAAACTACACCAAGCGGCAAAGATGAAGATGAAAATGTTGAACTTCGCTGCTGGGGTGATATCCCTGCATTTGACTTTGCAGTGAAAGACCACGTTGATCTGGGTGCTGAACTGGGTGATGGCTGGAATGGCAAGGGCGGATTACTGGATTTTGAAATCGCTGCTAAATTATCCGGTTCTCGTTTCAGCACACTAAAAGGTCCCCTTGCCAGGATGCATCGGGCCCTGATTCAGCTGATGTTAAATATTCATACTGAAGAGCATGGCTATAGTGAAAATTATGTACCTTATCTGGTAAGACCTGATGCCCTTAGAGGCACAGGACAGTTACCCAAATTCAAAGAGGATTTGTTTGGAGTTGAGGCAGATGAGGAAGCCATTGCTGCTGACAAACAACTTCATTTGATCCCGACAGCTGAAGTGCCAGTGACTAATATGGTTAGGGAATCAATTCTCGAAGAAAGTGAGTTGCCGTTGCGTTTAACTGCCCATACGCCTTGTTTTCGCTCTGAAGCGGGGGCTTATGGTAAAGATGTTCGCGGTTTGATCCGTCAGCATCAGTTTGAAAAAGTCGAACTGGTACAAATTGTTAAACCGGAGGATTCATTGTCTGCACTGGACGAATTATTAGGCCATGCAGAAAAAATTCTGCAATTATTAAATTTACCTTATCGTGTTGTGGCATTATGCACCGGAGATATTGGTTTTTCAGCAACCAAGACATTTGATATTGAAGTTTGGGTACCGGCACAACAAACCTATCGTGAAATCTCATCTTGCAGTAATTTTGGTGATTTTCAGGCACGCCGTATGATGGCTCGCTGGCGTAATAAAGAAACAGGTAAACCTGAGCTGGTACACACAGTAAATGGTTCTGGTCTGGCCGTTGGTCGAACTTTGGTGGCGATTGTTGAAAATTATCAGCAGGCTGATGGCTCTATCAAAGTACCCGAAGTGCTAATCCCTTATATGGGCGGTCTGGAAGTGATTCGTTAGTGATACCCAAAATCTTATCACGTAGCTCTCATATTGATGAGACTATGCTGACACAATTTGCTCAAACTCTTTCCTTGTCTCCTTTACAGGCGCGAATTGTGGCAAATCGAGTCGGCTTGTCTAATTACTTGTCAAATAAAGAATTGAATAAAGAGCAAAGCTCTTACCAGCAACTTTCAGAGATTGTTCATACGTCATTAAAAAACATTGCACCGCCTAATTTATTAAAAGACAGTGACCGGGCGGTTAAGCGAATTGCTCAGGCAATTAATAACGATGAAATTATTGGTCTATTGACTGATTATGATGTAGACGGCATTACTTCTCATGCTATTTTAATGCATTCTTTACGGGATTTTTTTGGTGTTGCTGATAATAAAATTCAGCATCTTATCGGCCACCGAATTGATGATGGTTATGGTATTAGTCAGGGCCTGGTTAACCGCATTCTTGATCAGAAAGTCTTACCCGATTTAATCATTACCGCAGATTGCGGTTCATCTGATGAATTACAGATTAAGCAGCTTAAGGCACAGAATATTGATGTGATTGTCACTGATCATCATGCAATTCCTCAGGAAGGAGTTCCTCAATCTGCACTGGCCACTATTAATCCCACTCGTGATGATTGCGCTTATCCCGATAATACTATCGCTGGTTGTATGGTCAGCTGGTTATTAATGAGTCAGCTTCGTACAGAACTCATTGCTTCTGAAATTATATCTGCAGATACGCCTAAACTCTCTGGTTTATTAGATTTTGTTGCTTTGGGCACAGTTGCTGATGCGGTGTCTTTGAGTAGTCCTGTTAATAGGGCGGTTGTTAATGTTGGTCTGAAAGTCATGAATCAATTGCAGCGACCCAGTTGGCAGGCTATAAAGAAAATGCTGGATCGAGATTTTCAGATCTTTACTGCTGAAGATTTAGGGTTTCAACTTGGTCCGAGGATTAATGCCCGAAGTAGAATGTCTGATCCTTATATGGCCCTGCATTATTTGTCCGCAGCAACATTGCAGGAATCTATGCACTATCTTTTAGAACTGGATAAGGACAACCAGACGCGCAAAGAAACTGAAAAAGACATGCTCGAAATTGCTTATGAGCTGGCTAAGAAACAATTAACGACACAAAAATGGTCTTTGGTGATTTATCATAAAAAATTTCATGCGGGTGTACAGGGGATTGTAGCATCACGTTTAATGGAAAAATTTGGGCGACCAGTGATTATTTTAAGCCCTACCAATGATTCAGCCAAATTGACAGGATCTGCCCGCACCATTCCTGGCGTTCACATTAGAGATGCTATTGAACAGGTTGCCAATGAATGTCCTGACATTATTTTGGGTTTTGGCGGTCATAAAGGGGCTGCTGGTCTGAAACTCAGCAGTCAAGCCGTTGATGAATTTAAATTATTATTTGATAAATCTGTTGAGCGGCAATTGACCGCTGGCGATGATCTTAGACCCATTATTTATACGGATGGTGAGTTAGCAGAAAGTGAGTTAAGTTTTCAGACTATTGCAGAATTAAAGCACCTTGAACCTTATGGTCGTGAATTTGAAGTGCCAGTCTTTGAGGGTGATTTCAAAGTGCAGAGTATCCGCGTGATTGGCTCAGAGGGTAATCATTTAATGATTCAGCTGGCCACAGATGCCCATTCATTCAGAGCCGTCTGGTTCCGTGCTTTAGAAAAAAAGAATGATCCTTTTCCTTTTGCAGATGGCCAGTTTATTCATGCGGTCTATCAACTCAAAGAAAACTATTATCGGGGAAATTTTTCTATACAATTGCACATTATTTATGCTAGTTTGAAAAAATAGCTGTAACTATTCAGCGTGTATTTATTAATTATCCGTGTAAAGCCTATGGTCACTCATTTTTCTGACTTTGCTTTCTGTTATGAGAACTCACTTCGTTCAGACAATCAAAGTCAGAAAAATAAGCAACCACAGGCTTTTTGTAAATAATATGCTGAATAGTTACAAATAGCTTACTATTAACTCTCACTGCTGACTAAAGGCATGCTCAGATGCTGATTGCTGCTAATATGTTTCTAGAATAATTCAATATTGTCCTCATCAGATTCATTTTTAGCCATTATTTCCTGATTAAATTCGGTGAGAGCTTCTTCTATCGGAATACCGGAAAGTACTTTATCAAACATTCTCCGTTCTTCTTCCATAGTATATTTACTTCGTATGGATTGTTGCAGGGCTTGCCACTCCGGAGGGGAATAAAGCCTTGCAGGATTTGCGATTAGTGCTGTTAATGATGATAAACTTTGACTGACATGGTCAAGTCTTTGAGTCAATTTATCATAAAACTGGAAAGCAATAATTGCTGACTGAACTTTATCAAGGGCGGTTGTTGCAGAACCTTGAATAATAAGCTTTGTTTTTTCAATATCATTATCATCCATTTGATTAATAGATGTTTGAATATCACTTAGATTTGTTGCCAGGGCTGTGAATGAACTGGCTAAGGTCTCAACTGATGCATTACCTTCATTCATTGACTGGTCAATTTGAGCAATCGATAGATTGAGCATTAAAATGGTCTCTTTTAACTGGCTCCAATCTAAATCAGGATTTAATGATGTTGAACCTGTAGAAGTACTCATATTGTTCCTTTTCAATTTTTATAGAGAGGGAAAAAAAAGAATATCCCCGCCTTTAAATAATGTTTTTAAGTATAGATGTAAAATAAAGAAATACAGACAATATGTTGAAAAATGACTTTTTTTTTAGAAATTAGGCTTTTGATCCAAAAAGACCTAAGAAATAGTCTCATTCTGGTGTAAAATAACTGGTTTTTAAACATCTTTAGGATCATGATGGTCCTTTAGTAAACTTTTATTTATAACTTTTTACCTAAATAAGGTCTTCAGGCATAAAACATGATAGAAACCACCGGTCTGAAATCAAGAATCGCTGATATAAGCAGTCGCTCTGAATTGCTTAGGGGGTATCTTTGACTTTGATCTCAAAAAAGAGCAGCTCGAAGAGGTCAACTTAGAACTCGAATCACCCAATGTTTGGGATAACCCGGAAAATGCACAAGCATTAGGTCAAAAAAAAGTATCACTGGAAAAAATTGTCAATGGTCTGGAAACGTTATTTTCAGGACTGGCTGATATTGGTGAATTGCTTGAAATGGCATTAGCTGAAGATGATGACGATGCGGTTGCTGATATTATCTCAGAGCTGGATGACTTAGAAAAAGAAGTGGTTGAATTGGAGTTTCGCCGTATGTTTTCCGGTGAAATGGATGCAAATAATGCCTTTATTGATATTCAATCCGGTTCAGGTGGTACAGAAGCGCAGGACTGGGCAAGTATGCTTTTGAGAATGTTTTTACGTTTCGGTGAAAAAGAAGGTTTTAAAACAGAAGTCATAGAAGTTTCAGATGGTGATGTTGCTGGTATTAAAGGTGCGACGATTAAATTCACTGGTGAGTATGCTTTTGGCTGGCTGAGAACCGAAACCGGTGTTCATCGTCTGGTGAGAAAATCACCTTTTGATTCCGGTAATCGTCGTCATACTTCTTTTGCCTCTGTGTTTGCTTATCCGGAAGTCGATGATGATATTGATATAGATATTAATCCTGCTGATTTACGAATTGACACCTATCGTGCCAGTGGCGCGGGTGGTCAGCATATTAACAAAACTGATTCAGCCGTTCGTATCACTCATACGCCGACCAGTGTGGTTGTTCAGTGTCAAAACGATCGCTCTCAGCACAAAAATAAAGCGGCTGCCATGAAAATGCTTAAAGCCAAATTATATGAAGTTGAAATGCAAAAGCGTAATGCTGATAAACAGGAATTAGAAGACACCAAATCAGATATCGGCTGGGGCAGTCAAATTCGTTCTTATGTACTTGATCAGTCACGTATAAAAGACCTGCGAACAGGATATGAGTCCAGCAATACACAAGCTGTACTAGATGGTGATCTCAGGCCCTTTATTGAAGCTTCTTTGAAGTCTCATATGTGATAAAAAATAGTAACTATTCAGCGTATATTTCTTAATGACCACTGTTGAGCCCATGGTTGCTTATTTTTCTGACTTTGATTGTCTGAGCGCAGCGAGTTCTCAACGTCAGAAAAATAAGTGACCATGGGCTCAACAGTGGTCATTAAGAAATATACGCTGAA
>JAPVVU010000139.1 GCA_028571885.1 Gammaproteobacteria bacterium
AATCGCTTAAATAATACTTTGCTCGAACAGGCCGACAACCTGCTTTGAGCAAGAGGCGAGATTTTACGCAAAAAACACCCTCTAGGCAAGTCATTTAAGAAAGAAATTGGCAAAATAACCAAATAGTGACGTATTGGCGGTTTTAGTAAAATTGTATACCAGCTTCCTGTTCGCCATAGAACACCTGTTTTTGCTTTTTAAACAAAAGCAGATGCTCTGTGGGGACTGACAATTGACGGGGTTTTGTTGTGCTTGTAATTAATTGAAATATAATGATATTTTTAAAAATAATTAAATCTTTCCCTGACATTCTTTGACCAGCCCAAACGGGTGTTGCTGAGTGGATGGAGAATTTTACAAGAACATCATTTAATCGATTTCTTTAGGTTTAAGCTAATGTTATCATTATTATCCCATCTATTATAAAGAACAATAAAAGAGACCAGAAAAAGGAATGTTTATGAATATACACAAGATTGCTCTCATCGGGGGAACGCTGCTGACTCTAATCACAGCTTCAGCTCTGTCTTTGGCGACGCCAATAACGCAAAACTATCCGGGTGCTTCTTATCAAAGTCAGTCTTATCAAAACCAGCCTTACCGGGATCAGGCTGCTTCTCAATACCCTGTCCGTCAGGGAAGTTATTATTCACAGTATTATCGCCCCGGGAAAATGTTATTACCGCCTGCCAATGCAAGATCCCCTGCGGAGATGCTGGAACATTCCATAAAAAAAGTGCTTAACTTCCTTGCTCGTCCAAAAGACCTTTCTCTGGATCAGATCACCTTCTTTTTAAAGAAGGAAATTACACCGCATTTTGATTTTGAATATATGTCTCGCTGGGTTGCAGGACGCTACTATAAATTAATGTCACCTAAGCAGCAGCGGGCATTTACTGAGACGTTTAGTGAATTATTTATTACCACATTTGTACAAAAAATAAGTAACTATCAATATTATCCTCCTGTTGTTGATAATTTCAGGTCAAAACGTACAGGTAATAGTGAAGCCCTGGCATCAGCCAGGATCTTGCAGGAAAATGGCCGCAGTATTCAGGTGGATTTCAAATTTTTAAAAACCCAGAGAGGTTGGAAAGTTGTTGATGTGAGAGCCAATGGTGTCAGTGCTTTGTTTTATTATCGAAACTTTTTTAACGAGCAAATCAGCAGAAGAAACCAGCAGCAGGCAGTATTTCAGTAAAACAAGCGATTTTTGGAGCAGATGAGGGTGGTAATTACCGCCCTGATTTGTAAAATCAGAAAAACTAGGTAATAACCCTAATTTTTCACAGACAAATATTAGTTTATTATTTGATTATGATACAGTTTAAACCAAGTTACAGTTTTAATATCCTGATGCGCCTGATAGTCGTCAGTATTTTGGTCGCCATTTTGATTTATTATAATTTTGATTTTATTCAGAATGTCTACTTAAAAAATCAATTGACACACACCGGCTATATTATCAATGGCTCAATTATTGGTCTGTTCTTCCTTGGGCTGGTTAAACTGGTATCGTCCATGCTCTACTACTGGCGTGAAGAAAGAGCCGTAGAAAAATTCATTATTAATGTGCATCGGGATAATTTTAATCCAGCTGATTCGATTAATAAAAAAAGTCTGATCTATCATCGCTATATGACCATGCAGGAAATCTATCGTCAACATGCGCCTGTTAATCAAAATGCACTGGCAGCAACAATGGTTGCTTCTGAGAGTACTCGTCTGAGTTTACCTAAATTCGTCTCAAATATTCTTATCCTGACGGGTGTGTTCGGCACCATTATCTCTTTATCAATTGCCTTGCTTGGTGCTTCCAGTTTAATGGAAGAAAATGGTATTAGCAGTATGAGTCAGGTAATTCATGGTATGTCGACCGCTCTGTCGACGACTACAACTGCTATTATTTGCTATTTGTTATTCGGCTACTTTTATCTGAAACTGACCGATATTCAAACTAACCTGTTTAGTGCCATTGAGCAGGTAACAACCTTGTATCTGGTACCGCGTTTCTCACATCAAAGTGAAAATATGATCCATCAGCTTGCTGAACTGATTAAGTCTCTACGCCATACTGCAGCAAATATGCAGTTATCGCAGCAGCAGTATTTAGAAATGGGCTCTAAAGTCAATGAAATTACTGCAAAATACGATGGACGTATCTCCGGCATGACAGATGACATTACTGATATAAAAGAGCTGCTGCGACTTGGTTTTCGTTTGCCTGATGATCACCAGCATCATTCACAAAAGACAGCTCAGACACAAAATGTTCAGAATCAAAGTACCCAAAACCAAAGTACACAAAACCAAAATACACAGATTCAAAGTACTCAAAATAATAGCACTCAAACTTCAGCGTCTCAAAATCCCGACTCAGGCACGAAATAAACACTAGGCACACAATAAAAGATGGATATTTGTAATGACTGAAGGTTTTATTGATTTAAGACAAAATCATGCTCAACTGGTTGAGGAATCTTTCTGGCCATCTTTTACTGATATTATGACGGTTGTAGTCATGATTTTTCTTATCGCAACCAGTATTCTGATTGTTAAAAACTGGGAGCTTGTCAAAGAATTACAAACCCGTATTGTGGTTGAGCAAAAAATCTCACAACGCCTTAAAGCCAGTATGGCTGCCCAGAAAAAAACATCTCATGAACTACTGCTCAGTCAGGATAAACGTCAGGAAATAAACAGAAAACTGCAACTGAGTATGGAAGCTGAGCGTAGAACATCAGAAGTAATCCAAAAAACATCAAAAGAAAAAGCCACTTTGGAAGAGACTCTGGTGCATACGCAGTCTGAATTATCTTTGCTGCGTCTGCAATTAATGCAGGCACGAGAAAGTGCTGCAGAACGTGATCGTTTAATTATTGAGCAGGACAGGCAACTGGCTCAAATGACAGACGAACAGAAAAAATTGAATCGAACAATCAGTGCCAAAGTCAAAGATTTATCTCGTGCAAAACTACAATTAGCTCAGGCAAGCTCTACCATGAGTTCTCTGCAAGGCAAATTGGAAATAAATGCCATTACACTGTCCAGAAGAGAAAGAGAGCTGGAAGAACAGCTGGCTGCTTTGACTAGTCGTGAGGATGAGTTAGCCAATTTAAACCAGCAAAACCAGAATCAGCAGGATAACATCAGCAATTATGAAAGACAGATCGCTGCTGTGCAGCAACAGCATTCTGTTTTAGTGGGTGAATATGAAAATCTGGAAGATAAATACAATAAACTGATAAAACCATCCCGTTCTGCAATTGGCAAATATGTGGTAGAAGTCCGTTATGAAAAAATTGATGGTAAAAGTTTAATCCAGTTTCGTCAGTCGGATAACGATCCCTATCAAAATATTTCACAAACAAGTCTGCATAATAAATTGGCAAAACTGAAAGAGCAGTATAAAAATACCCTGTATGTGAAAATTATTATTCCAGATAATAGTGGTTTGTCATATAGTGAAGCATGGGCCTTTATGATCGGCCTGTTAGAAAAGTATGATTACTATTACCAGGAAGGAAAGTTATAAGTTGTAAGTTATAAGTCGTAAGTTAAAGATTTCAGATTTATGACTTCTTACTTACGACTTAAAGTACTCCACGCTCTGCCAGAGAAACAATTTCACCATCACCAATAATTAAATGATCCAGCAGACGAATATCTACCAATCCTAATGCATCTTTAAGGCGCAGGGTAATTCTCTCATCTGCTGAACTGGGCTCAGCAACACCTGAAGGATGATTGTGAGCAATAATAAGAGCTGCCGCATTTTGTTCCAGTGCTTTTTTGACGACTTCTCGGGGATAGACTGAGGCGCCATCAATGGTGCCGCGGAATAATTCTTCAAATTTGATAATTTGATGTCGATTATCTAAAAATAAGGCTGCAAAAACTTCGTATGGCTTATCTCTGAGCTGGCTCTTCAAATATTCTCGGGTATCTTCCGGGTTAGCAATAACATCCTGCTTTTCAAGCGTTTCACGAAGGTAGCGTTTAGACATTTCCAGCACAGCTTGTAATTGCACATATTTAGCGGGACCAATGCCTTTGATACGAGAAAAATCGTCCAGGTTTGCATTGAAAAGATTTCTCAGCGAAGAAAAATCATGCAATAAATTATAGGCGAGATCAATTGCACTAACTCCCTGAGTTCCAGTGCGTAAAAAAATGGCTAATAATTCGGCATCAGTCAGAGCATTTGCTCCACGCTGTAATAATTTTTCACGAGGTCGTTCGGCTTCCGGCCAGTCGATAATAGGCATTCCATGCTCCAGTAAAATTGTTCTTTTTTGCAAGAGCTGTATCATAAACAAATAAAAGTGATCTGTAAGGCAGTATTTTCTTACAAATCTAATATACTTACTATCTTGATATTGCAGTAAGTACTTACTAATCGGTAGAATAGTCTTATGTCAGTTTTTAAAAATAAAAATATTATTCTAGGTGTCTGTGGCGGGATTGCAGCATACAAATCTGCTGAATTAGTGCGTCTGATGATCAGGCAAGGTGCTCAGGTGCAGGTTGTGATGACTCAGTCTGCTAAAGAATTTATGGCGCCACTTACTTTCCAGGCACTTTCAGGTAGGGAAGTACGCAGTGAATTGTTTGATTTGAATGCTGAAGCTGGGATGGGGCATATTGAGCTGGCGCGCTGGGCGGATTTAATTGTCATTGCCCCCGCAACGGCGAACACCCTGGCCAAAATTGCCCATGGCATTGCCGATGACTTGCTGGTCACACTGTGTCTGGCGACAAAGGCGCCACTATTGGTTGCCCCGGCAATGAATCAGCAGATGTGGCGTAATGAATCGACACAGATGAATATTGAACTATTATCCCGGCGCCAGGGGCTCTCTCTCTGTGGTCCTGATGCAGGTGAACAGGCATGTGGTGATACAGGTCCTGGACGAATGGCGGAGCCGGATAACATACTCAAGAGTTGCGGCAATTTGCTTAAGTCTTGCACTGAAAGCCATGAGTCAGCACACAAGGGCTTACGACTAAAAGGCAAGCAGGTGCTTATTACTGCAGGTCCAACCATAGAAGATATCGATCCTGTTCGTTATATAAGTAATCGCAGTAGTGGAAAAATGGGCTATGCAATTGCTCAGGCAGCACTGGATGAGGGAGCGAAAGTTATTCTGGTCAGTGGCCCTACAGCACTGGATGCACCTCAAAATGCTGAATTATTTTTAGTTCGCAGTGCACGGCAGATGTACGATACAGTGTTTCAAAGGATTGATTCGGTTGATATCTTCATTGCAACAGCTGCTGTGGCTGATTATCGGCCAATTAAAAAAATTGATAAAAAAATTAAAAAAAATGCTGATAAACTCACCATTGAACTGGTAAAAAACCCGGATATTCTGAAGGATGTTGCAGCTTTGTTAAATAAACCTGTCAGCATTGGTTTTGCAGCTGAGACGAATGATATTGAGTCTTATGCGCTGGATAAATTGCAACGAAAAAATCTGGACATGATAGCCGCCAACAAAGTTGGAGAAACAGAAGGTTTTGAAGGTGACAATAATGAATTGCACTTGTTCTGGCGTCCAAGGGTTAATAAAAGAAAATCGCATAAAAAAACAGAAATAAGTTCTAAAAAATTACCTTATGCAAGCAAAAAACAATTAGCTGAACAATTAATTGATGAAATTGTACTATTATTTGTTACAGAAGCTAATTAGTGGATGGCAATAGAAGAAACTCAATTAGTCAAAAACATGATAAGTTTTAAATAAAATTTCTATAAAAAAGTAAAAAGGATACCAGTAAACCATGAATGAAGTTGATGTTAAAATCCTTGATCCCAGAGTGGGTAAAGAATTTCCGATGCCAGAATACGCGACACATGGTTCAGCAGGGATGGATTTAAGAGCTATATTGGATGAAGACAAGACGCTTCTGCCAGGAGAAACATTGCTCATTCCAACAGGTCTTGCAATCCACATAGCCAATAATAACATGGCAGCTGTTATTTTACCCCGCTCAGGTCTTGGTCATAAGCATGGAATTGTTTTGGGCAATCTGGTGGGATTAATTGATTCTGATTATCAGGGACAGCTTTTTGTGTCCTGCTGGAATCGTGGTAAGACGACTTTTGTCATTAAACCGGGTGAGCGTATTGCTCAACTGGTTTTTGTTCCTGTGGTTCAGGCCAACTTTAATATTGTTGAATCCTTTGATCAAAGTCAGCGTGGTGAGGGTGGTTTTGGTCATACGGGCAGTCACTAGACTAGCACGATTCTCTTTGCCAATTGAAAGCCTTAGCCAATGAAACTAGAGTGAAACTGATTTTATGAATGATGTAAAAGAAAAGATCCGGGCAATGATGAAGGAAGAAACTGCGACACAACGCAGGGAAAAACTCAATGGGCACCGGGGAAAGAAAGCAAAAAATAAAAAGTCAAAAGAGAAAATAGCCCCTCTCCCTATGGATGAGGAAAAAAAGAAATTAATAAGGAATATCTTTCTTGTTATTATTTTAATTATTTCAGCTTTGGGGCTATTTTATGCTGCATCTATAAACAAACAAAGCGCACAAAATAAATATCAACAGCAACTCGAAATAAAAGCTGAGCAGGAGCTTGCTACTTTGCTTAAGCAGTCAACTCAAATTCTAAATCATAAAATAAATAGTTTTAATCATATTCTTAAAGATGCTGAATATATTAAAAATTTCAATTCTGCTTCCTGGCGTGGGGTTTTGAAAGCTGAACTGGAATCTCGACTGGGTGAACAGGCAGTTGTTGATATCATCTCGGCAGACTTTGACAACGATGAAATAATTGATAATCCAGATATGGGTTATGGCATTTTATCACTATTAAATGAATTAAATGCAGCTGATGCTAATAAGCCCGGCAGCTCAATGCGGGTTGAAGTTCATAAGCCCAATAGCAAAGATGGCAAACTGGTGTTCATGCAAAAAGTGACCTATCAGGATGCGGAGCTGAAACAAGATGTTGTCATAGGCTATATTATGGCCAGTTTGCCTCAAGTTTTTATGGAGGCGTTAGTCAAAGACTTTAAAGCACAAAGTGGTTATATTGAAGTTGTTCAGCTTTTTTCAGGCAAAGCATCTGTATTAATTAAAAAAGGCAATGCTTCACTGAAAAATATGCCTCTGGTTGTTGCAAAAAAAATGGCGGACACTCAGTGGACATTTAAGTTTTGGATAGCAGAGCAGACAAAAGAAACGCCGGTTTCTTCATTGTGGTTGGCAATAACTTATTTAGTCTTAGGTACTCTGGCAATAGTTGCTGCCTTGTTGTTGCTTATTTTGGTGATTAAAAACTTCCAGTCCAAGTTCAATGCTGCATTGCATGAAAGACAAACCAGGAAGGCTGAAAGTCCAGCAGCAACACATGATTCACCTGATGTAATTAAAAGTGAAGAAGTTACCGATGTTATTTTTAGAAAAAATAGCGGTATTACTCTTCATGAAGAAGATGAAGTTGGGGCAGAACATTTAACGCATGTCACTGATAAGATATTCAAAGCCTATGATATAAGAGGCGTCGTTGGTGAGTTTGTTAATGCAGAAGTTTTTCGTCAGATAGCTTATGCCATAGCAATAGAGATGACGGAACAGCAGCAAACT
>JAPVVU010000140.1 GCA_028571885.1 Gammaproteobacteria bacterium
ATTGGCAGCACTTAGTGCCATGACAGTGACCGCATTTGTTTTCAGGTGTAATTGTAATCTGCTTCATATTTTCTGGTCTTGCATTGCAATAAATAAGGGTTTTATTTTACTTCTGCTAGGGATTAAGTAAGAATATTCGTTTAAATTTTAAGTAACATGTAATTTTCAACCATCTTATCTGGAATTTTATATGCTCTGCATGATGGTTTTCAAATTTTGAGTTTAACTCAAGACCGCATGATCCTATTAAACTTTCAGGCAACTTACAATAAATAGCTTATGAAACGACACTCTTTTTCAACAGTTCGACAGTCAAAGGATTTTTATTCCGCAGTTGTTCGCTTTACTCTGGGGCTGTGCATCGCTCTTTACGTCTGGCTGGGCATGTCCAGTGGTGAATTTACCATTACTCAGAGTCAGTATAATAACTTTTCTTTCATTTTCTTTACTATTACTCTTGTTCTTGGCCTTGATATTTTTCGTCAGCCTGAGTCCAATATCCGTCGCTATATTACCTTAATTTTCGATTTTACATGCACAACATACGCCATTTTTCTTACCGGCAGCGGCAGTAGTGAGTTTATCCTGATTTATATCTGGCTTTATATCGCCTATGGCACCCGTTATGGTTCAAACTATTTAGTTGCCGCTGTTATATTAGTTCTGTTCGAATATAACTATGTCCTGCTGCTTGAGCATGCCTGGTCCAGTAATCCATTAGGCTGTTCTGCACAATTTTTCGTGCTTATCACCATGCCTCTTTATCTTCATTCAATGCTCCGACAGTTACGCGAAGCAAAAAAAGCGGCTGAACAGGCAACCCGGGCCAAAAGCAGTTTTCTTGCCACCATGAGTCACGAAATACGTACTCCAATGAGCGGTATTATTGGTACTGCCCATCTATTACAAAAAACCAATCAAAATAAAGAACAAATAGAATACACGGAAGCTTTACTGGATGCATCAAAATCCTTACATGCTCTCATTGATGATATTCTTGATTTCTCAAAAATTGAAGCCAATAAATTACAGTTGCAGCATTGCACTTTTGATTTACACCACACAATTAACGAAGTCATTGCAGTACTTTCTCCAAATGCTGAAGACCAGTCTTTAGATTTTATTGTCTATATTGATCCCAATCTTCCGTCATTTGTTATTGGCGATAGTCAGCGTATTAGACAAATATTATTTAACTTAATAGGAAATGCCATTAAATTTACCGAAGAAGGTGAGGTGACTTTAAGAGTAACAGCGGAAGAGCCTTCAGCTTCTCTGGATAATAAGCCTTCAGCTGCCCTAAATAACAAGCCTTCAGCTTCTCTGGATAACAAGCCTTCAACTTCTCTAGTTAACAAGTCTTCAGAAAACCAGCCTTCACCCCTGTCGAGTGATAACATTACTTTACGCTTTGATATTTTTGATACGGGCATCGGCATAAACAAAGAGCAGCAGGGAAAGATTTTTGATAGTTTCACTCAAGCTGAAAATCTGCAAACACATAAATTTGGTGGTACAGGTTTAGGCACCACCATCTCCAAGCAATTAGTTGAGTTCATGGGCGGTATAATTGGCGTCAACAGTGTACTCGGCGAGGGCAGTCATTTCTGGTTTCAACTGTCACTGCCCATTGAAAAAAATGGCAATATTGAAGAACGCTACAAACATCTGCTGGCAGGGAAACGAGTCGCCATTGTCACTTGCAAAAATGCACTCCATGAAACACTGGAAAGTTACTGCAAATATTTCGGTTTTAATGTAGAACGGTTCTATTCTGAATCAGAGTTACTTAATGGCCTTCAACAGGCTGTTAAACATCATCACCCTTTTGATTTAGTCATTTTATCTTCCGGACATGATCATACTACCCCGATAAACGCAGCACGTAAAATTAATGAACTGGATTTTGGCCAATATTCAATACCCAAAAAAGTATTGTTGTGTTATCTGAGCAAACGTCTGGAACTACAACAGCAGGAAGGACCTCTATTTGATACTTATATTACCAAGCCTATTAATTTTGAACGGTTCGGCAATGAGTTGCTGGAACTTTTAAGACCGGAGAGGCTTCAGATAGAAAAAAGCATCTGCTGTGAGTTGGAGAATGTTTCCCTGAAGATACTGATTGCTGAAGATGAAGATATTAACGCCATGGTATTAACCAGTTTTCTGCAGGAGGCAGGTCATCAGACCAAACGAGTCCTTAATGGTGCCCAGGCAGTAGAAGAACTTGCTCAAAATACTTATGATATTGCCTTTATGGATATGCGAATGCCGGAAATGAATGGGCTGGATGCTGCGATAAAATGGAGAGCTCGCGAGGCAGATGATCAACATATTCCGATTATTGCACTGACTGCGAACGCTACAACCGATGACAGGGAAGCCTGTCTTAACGCGGGGATGGATGACTTCATCACCAAACCAATAAGTCCTGAGCAATTATCCAGCGCCATAAAAAAATTCTGCTCACCTGTACTAGCTGCATCGTAAACATTGTAAGCCTTTAGCTGAACTTAAAAGAGACTAGATCTTTTTTTCTAATCGCCTACACTTAATCTGGATAAAGCAATACTATATTCAACTTACAACAGAGCAGTAATATGGAAGAAAGTACCTTAACCATTTCTGACCTGAACATTCTTATTGTTGAACCATCAACTGTTCAGGCAAAAATTATTCAGAGCCATTTTCAGGATGCGCAGGTTAATAGCGTTGACATTGTGCATAATGGTGCCCAGGCAATAGAATCCATGTCCGTCAGTCCTCCCGATCTCATTGTCAGTGCCCTATATCTTCCTGACATGACAGGGACCGAATTAGTACAATCAATGCGCAGTAATGATGAATTAGAAAAAGTCCCTTTTATGCTTATTTCCAGTGAAACATCATTCAAACAACTCGACCCGATTCGTCAGGCAGGTGTTGTGGCCATTTTACCGAAACCCTTTGTATTTAAAGATTTAAAACGGGCCTTATTTAATACCCTGGATTTTATTAATCCAAGTGCCAGTGAAGTTGAAGCTCTGGACTTTAATGAGTTTCATGTTCTAGTCGTTGATGATAGTTTGATGGCAAGAAAACATATCCGTCGGGTGCTTGAAAAAATGGGAATTACTTCATTTTCTGAGGCCATTAACGGTAAAGAAGCTATTTCAATTATAGAAAATAATTTTTTCGATCTGATTGTGACCGATTACAATATGCCGGAAATGGATGGTGGCGAGCTCACTCGTTATGTCAGAGAGAAAAGTACGCAAAGCTCAATCCCCATTCTCATGGTTACCAGTGAAAGTGATAGCAACCGGCTGGCAGCGGTACAACAAGCCGGTGTATCAGGAATCTGTGATAAACCATTTGAACCTGATACGGTAAAAGCTTACCTGAAAAACATTATGGCCGACCTTTAGTTTTAAGCAAGTAGTTTATAAAAAAGTAGTTTATAATAAGCTACTTTTTTATAAACCTTGTAAGAGTGGTATGACGCCAGAACAAGCCTACCTCAATGCCATTGAGCAGCACAATTTTACGCCCGACCCCGTTCAGGCAAAAGCAGTTCAGCTGACTCAACAACTCTATCAACAACTCAATGAGCAATTATTACCTGATTTTTTACCTCGGTTTTTATCTCAATTCTTACCTCAACTCTTATCTCAACTCTCACCTCAAAAAGGGCCAAAAATAAAAGGGCTTTATTTTTGGGGTGGTGTGGGTCGGGGAAAAACCTGGCTTATTGACAGCTTTTTCAACACTCTGCCATTTAGTGATAAACGACGAATCCATTTTCATCCTTTTATGCAGGAAATTCATGAACAGTTAAAAAAACTGCCTAAAACGCCTGATCCACTGGTCATTATTGCAAAACAGATGGCACAAGAATTTCAAATACTCTGCATTGATGAATTTCATATTCAGGATATCACCGATGCCATGCTGCTGGCGGGTCTCCTGGATGCTTTGTTCTCACAGGGTGTGATATTAGTCATAACATCGAATGTTGCGCCCGATGAGCTGTATAAAAACGGGCTGCAAAGAGACAGCTTTTTGCCGGCAATTAAGTTAATCAAACAAAATACCCGGGTCTTTGAATTAAACAATAGTACAGACTACCGAACTCTGGTACTGGAAAAAGAAGGCTGCTATCACTTCCCCCTTGATCAGTATCATAATGACATGATGCAGCAGCATTTTATAAAAATGAGTTGTCATGCCCCCATTTACCCGCAGTTCATTGAAATCAACAAACGTCTCATTCAAGTGGTTGCCGTTAATCATTCATCAAAAAAGCATCCTCAGACTGTTATCTGGTTTGCGTTTGATGAATTATGCAATACGCCGCGTTCCAATTCAGACTATTTATCTATTGCCCGGCAATATCCTTATATTCTGCTGTCTAATATTTATACCATGGATGAACAAAAAGATGATGTCGCCAAACGTTTTATGCATCTGATTGATGCACTGTATGACAATCATTGTGTGCTGGTGATCAGCGCTGAAACCGAACCGGATAAGCTTTATGATGGCAGACGACTTAAAATAGCTTTTCAGCGAACAGTAAGCCGCTTAAAAGAAATGCGCAGTAGATTATATCGAGGGAAACAGACTCTCTAATAAATTAGTAACTATTCAGCATATTATTTATAAAGAGAATAGATTGACACTAATAACGACGTTACACCTGGAATTGTGACTGATTACCCGGGGAATCATCGCAGCATTCATTCGTACCTGCAATTTGCTGCATCATTTCTCGATCTTTAATCACAATATGTTTACGTTCTGCTTTGATAAGACCATCTTCCTGGAAACGAGTAAACATACGACTTACCGTTTCAACCGCTAATCCCAGATAATTGGCAATATCGTTACGAGACATGCTGAGGTAAAATTCAGATGAAGAAAAACCACGTTGTTTGAAGCGCAAAGAAATACTTAATAAAAAGGCAGAAAGACGAGCTTCGGCTGTTTTTTTACCCAATAAGAGCATCAATTCCTGATCATCGAATATCTCTTTACTCATCAGACGCAGCAGTTGATGCTGCAGTGTGGGCAGTTCCTGTGACAGCCCTTCAAGATGTTCAAAAGGTACTTCACAAACACTGGTGGTTTCTAAGGCTTTGGCTGCACAGGGGTGTTTACCTTTACCGATCGCATCCAGCCCGAGTAATTCACCGGGCAAATGAAAACCAGTGACCTGCTCCTGACCATCAACGGTTGGTGAATATGTTTTGAGGGAACCTGAACGAACGACGTAAATGGAATTAAAGGAACCGCCCACCTGAAAAAGATGTTCATTGCGTTTTAATGGCCTTTTACGCTCAATAATACTGTCGAGCTTATCTAAATCTGCACCCGTAATGGAACGGGGGAGACAAAGCTGATGCAGGCTGCATTCCCTGCATGCCACTTTAACAGAGTGAAAATCAACAACTTTCTTTTGCCGTAGCCTGCCTGGTTGTGTCTTTTGCTGCATCAATTCACCCGCACCTATCATCGTCGTTCTGCTCTAACCCATCTCCATATAAGTAAAGATGAATTAAATAATTGATAAATGTCAATTCTATACTAAAAATGCCTAAAAAAACAACAGCAATCTTAGATATTGCTAATATTTATGATACTCCTATAATATAGAACAAGGCTGTGTATGAAGTCACTACAACTTCGCTGCATTAAGCCAATGCATCACAAACTAAATTAAAATTTAAACAATCATTTTTAATGCCAATGGAGCTCAACAGCTAATGTCGGAAATCAGGTCAGAAAGGCAAGCCTCTGTAAAACGTGATACCAATGAAACCCGTATAGAAGTGAACATTAATCTCGATGGCTCGGGACAGGGTAAATTTGATACTGGAGTGCCCTTTTTGGAACACATGATGGACCAGATTGCACGTCACGGTATGATTGACATATCAATCAAAGCTAAAGGCGATTTAGACATTGATGCTCACCACACAGCAGAAGATATCGGCATCACCCTGGGTATGGCAATGAAACAGGCTTTGGGCGATAAAAAAGGCATTACACGCTATGGTCATGCCTATGTCCCTCTTGATGAGGCCTTATCCCGGGTGGTGATTGATTTTTCCGGGCGTCCCGGTCTGGAAGATCATGTCGATTACAAGCGTGAAACCGTTGGCAATTTTGATACTGAATTATTTCACGAGTTTTTTCAAGGCTTTGTTAACCATGCGCTGGTCACTCTGCACATCGATAATATCCGAGGTCAGAACAGTCATCATATTGCTGAAACCGTGTTCAAGGCATTTGGCCGCGCAGTACGCATGGCGATTAGTGATGATCCCCGAATGCAGGGCACTATCCCTTCTACCAAGGGTAGTTTATAATACAGGCCAAGCTGGAGTAAGGGACTAAAATCCCAACTCTGGCTCACTAGTAGTGTCTCTTTTAAACTTACACTACCAATCAGAACTTCTAAACTATATTCTTAAAAACCATGATCTCAAAGCTGTGACCTCAAAACTATGATCTCAAAACTATGACCACTTCCATTACAGTTGCTGTTATTGACTATGGCATGGGTAATCTGCATTCTGTTGCCAAAGCACTGGAGCACGCAAATTCCTCTGCAAAAGTTCAAGTAACCTCAGACAAACAACTTATCGCAAATGCGGACCGGGTTCTTTTACCTGGCGTAGGCTCCATGCGTGATTGTATGGGTGAAATGCAGCGCCTCGATCTGATTGATACAATCAAGCAGGCTGCCGCTAATAAGCCTTTTCTAGGCATTTGTATCGGCATGCAGGCTTTGATGACCCATAGTACTGAAAACGACGGCGTTGACTGTCTGAATATTATTCCTGGTGAGGTCGAACGTTTTGCCGATGACCTTCATGATCCGCTTTCTCAGACGGGCTCTGAGAACCGATTAAAGATCCCTCATATGGGCTGGAATCAGGTCCATCAGCAGATTAAACACCCGTTATGGAAAAATATTCCTCAGAACCAGAGATTTTATTTTGTGCACAGCTATTTTGTAGTCCCTCAGACACCTGAACCCATTGCTGGTTCTACCCAGTATGGTCACCCTGTTTGTGTGGCTTTAGCTCAGGAAAATATTTTTGCCACACAATTTCATCCAGAAAAAAGTGCTGATTCCGGCTTACAGTTATTTTCTAATTTTATTGACTGGAACGGCACTTATGATGAGTCGGCCTGCAGCTAAATCAAAATTAACTCTTATGAATCAAAATTAACTCTTAAATTGAATTCTTTATTTAAACACTTTATTTTAGTAGAACAGTGAGAAACAAATGATATTAATTCCTGCTATCGATTTAAAAGATGGTCAATGTGTTCGCTTGCGTCAGGGGCGCATGGATGATGACACGGTTTTTTCTGACAATCCTGTTGAGATGGCGGGTCGTTGGTATAATGCAGGTGCCCGCAGGCTCCATCTGGTTGATTTAAATGGTGCCTTTGAAGGTAAGCCGGTCAATGGTGAAATTATTCAGGAAATCACCAGAACTTATCCTGATCTGCCGGTAGAAATTGGCGGTGGTATCCGTACCGTTGAAACCGCAGAAGCTTATCTTAATGCC
>JAPVVU010000141.1 GCA_028571885.1 Gammaproteobacteria bacterium
GGTTTCACCCAATAAATTAACAAAGGGCTGAAAAACCAGAAACATTCGATGCTGTTTTATGGCATTGTCAATCTCATTTTCCCAATATTTGAGTTGTTCCTGTTCACCCATTTCACTGGTATCAGGGATATGTTGATGCACCTGATTACCGCCTTGTTCAATCGCATGAGCGCAGGCTTTTTGAACATATGTCAGACTGCCCTGTGCACCGTTGCAGGATGAATCTAACAGGAGTATTCCAATGCTGCAAGTCGTGGTAATACTTTTATCACTGACATCTGCAATATGATCATCCACTGTCTTGCGTATGTTTTCTGCCATTTGTAAGGCATTCTGTTCATTATCAGTTTTAAGTATTGCTGCAAAACGATAGGATTCATAACGTGCTAAAAAGGTGTCATCATCCACTGTATTTTTTATTAAATGGGCAATGTCAATGATGACTTTATCACTATTAATGTCGCCTACTTTTTCTTTAATTCCAATAAATTTATCCAGGGTAATATAGAATAAATAGGCTTTGTTATTATTATCGACAGCATCTTCGACTGTTTCTTCCAGGTATTCCAGGAAAGAGCGGCGGTTATGCAGACCTGTTTCCTGGCACTGGGTGTTGAGTGCTGCCAGTTTTTCCTGTAGTTTTTCCTGAGCTTTTTGACTGATGCCGTCATTACGAATGATGATTTGGGTACACTCTTCTCCTGACATACTGGCTGGTTGGAATTCCATTTTTATCTGGAACTCAGTACCATCATCTTTGACTCCCTGAACTTTAAGTATATTTTCGTCCTGTTCGGAGAGAGTAGAGGGGATAGAGGCTGTATTATTTTTACTCAGTTCTGAAAAGTGGCGTAAGCGATCTTTTAATTTACTGCTGTCGCTGGAGGAAACCAGATCCATGACCGGCATGGCTTCAATATCATCACGTGTTTCATAACCAAACATCTTGTAATAAGAATCATTAGACAGAATGTGCATGCCTTCATGAACATAGGCAATGGCATCCCGGGAGCTGGTAATAAGCTGTTGGCAACGTGTTTCAGAGTCTTCAAGCTGTTTGCTCAGCACCTGTTCACTGCGCAGCCCTGTTAATGCATCAAACTCTTTTTTTATAATGAGCCCCATTAACTCTTCGGGTTCTTCAGATATTACAGTGGTGACGCCCAGGGTCATTAACTCCAGCGTTTCCTGTGCTGTTTTGTCGCCGATAAGAATAAAGGCGGCATCACTTTGTGCTGTTTTTAATTTATCCAGTGCTGTTGATACATCAAGGTTGGCAATATCTTCAGAAAACAGAATGATATCATAACTTTTTTTGTTTATTTCCTTGTCAAATAATTCAGCATTGGAAATGATTTTCGGGCGTAATGTTAAGCCGCTGTTGCGCAACGTATTACTCGTTTCTACGGCATCATTTTCTGAATGACTGACTAATAATAGTTGAATTATCTTATTCTGTTTCACTTACTGTCCTGTAGTGCTTCTGTAGAATCCTCTCTTATAACACAGATTTAATACAGAGAGTTATTACTTATTTATTGATGTTGTTTTTGCTGTATAGAATAATTATAAATCATCCCAAATGGCGTCAAAATCGTTATCACTGTCCAGTGATAATATATCATCTGTTATATCTGATGTAATTTTCTTTGTACTAGTACTAAAAAAATCCTCAGCTGGACAGTACTTAAATCGTGAAAAATGTGAACTGATTTCCAGTGTGTCCAACAATACTACTTTAGTTTTGACCGTGGTAATATTAGACTTTATCAGACGATATTCATCCAGCATCACCTGATCTCTTACTTCATAACCTAATGCCGTTGTAATGAGTGTTTTGGGCTGTTTTAAAATAGGGATTGCAGGCAACATTATTGCCCGGGATTTCCTTCCTTCCTGCATGCTGGCAATTTTTGCCGTGCTGACTGCAATGGCATTCGGGGCAATAATTTGTATGCCAATTTGAATTTTGTCTTTGGCTATACATTTTAACCAGCGGATTGTACCAACAAACCAGTATCCCTCATTTTTTCCTGTTTCATGACTGATAGCAATGATTTCCCCAACTTTAGCATTGATGGAATCATTATGATCCCACAAAAGACAATAGCCGCCAATACTCTCATTCACCATTTCCCAGTCATTTGGTTCACTGGAATTATGGTTTATCCGGGAAGATTTATTTTCTCCCTCATTCTCTCCTTTATTCTCTCCTTTATAGTTATCCATGTCTGTCGATAAGGATTTATTTTGGAATACTTCACCCCAGATATCATTGATTTTGACTGTTGAATCGACAGTTCTTGAGCTAAAACTATTGCCAGAAGGGGTATGTTCACTCAGTATAAGCGTATTGTTTTCATCAGTTTCGTTTATTTGCAGCCAATCAGGTTCGGCGTTGCCGTTTAAAACATAGTGAACATTGTTTAAGCCAATAGCAACTTTCAGCTGAGCTTTTGCAGGACGTCTGCTATGATGCCTGCTGGGGGGGATGCCCCAGGAAAGTGATAATTGTTTCAGAAGTTCGACATTAATTTCTGTTGTTTGTGTTTCCGGGCCATTGAAATGCTCAATGAGATGCGCATAATCCAGTTTTGATGTATCCACGCTCCAGATAGTTTGCTTATCTTCAGCATCCTGGGGGGCAATAAAAGACGGTTGAGAATCTTTTGCCAGGTCAATGACCAAAGCGTCCTTAGCTTCGCTATCCTGGTATAGATGAATGTCAGCAAGTGCGGACCATTCTTCCAGTTGTTTGAAAATCGCATGGGTGTGATGCTGTGTCATACGGAAAGGATCGGCAATAGAAACCAGTAATATCTGTAAATAGATATTTTTAATT
Source organism: Gammaproteobacteria bacterium (assembly GCA_028571885.1). Lineage (GTDB taxonomy): Bacteria > Pseudomonadota > Gammaproteobacteria > GRL18 > GRL18 > GRL18. The sequence goes on from JAPVVU010000141.1 coordinate 2,843, forward strand.
GTGGTTTCGTTAACCAGCTGCAAGGATGGATCAATCACTTTTTTATTCAGTAGTTTTTCTTTATGGGCTAATAGAAATAACTGATGCACCTCGAACCATTGTCCTTTTTCCGGTGAATTGTAAAATTGATAATCAGCAATGATAGACAGGCTGTTGTGACGAAGAATTCTTTCGATGCTCAGAGCCATTAACTTGTTTTTTCCAGGGCATAGAAAAAACATTCGGCAGTTCATTAATTCTTGCAAAACAAGTTTGTAACCAATGCAGACCTGCTTGTGTAATTTTTGTACTAATACGGCGATACGAGCGTGTTTTGCATCCAGAGGAAGCTCTCTGTTGAGGTTTAATTTTTTTAGGTTTGAAGCGAGCTCAACAAGTGACTCATGAATTTTTTCTAAAAAGTAGAGACGTTTTTTGTAAGGGACTGCCTGTTGATTGGTTTCTTTCAAAGTTTTATAGATGGTTTTAGTTGCAACCCTGATGTTTGCAAGAGGCAGCGTATCAAACCATTTATCAATGGCATTTGTTTGAAACTTGAATCCAGATTTATCTGCTTTCGTTTGTTCTGGCAGGTTTTTAAATAAAGCTTGCTCTGTCGTTTGCAAGTCAGCTCTCCACAAAAATACAATCTATAAAAAATTAAGTTGTTTGCCTGCTTGTGTCGTCAGGCAATAATTATTATTTTTATTTGTCGTTTTTTATTATTAATGATGATCTATTTTATTGATTTTTATAGCAAAATATAAGATTTTTTTCTTCTATGGACTAAGAAGTAGCTTAGAAATTGGCTAAATTATTAAAAGTATAGCATTTTTGTTTTTATTTGAAAGCTGGAATGGTTTAATATTTTAATTAAATCAAAAGGATAAATAATTTGTAACCATGGGCTCAACAGGGGGCATTAAGAAATATAAGCTGAATAGTTACGATAATTTTTCTTAAAAAATTCATCAATCAGGATTGCCTGCCTCAAAATAGCGGCCTGTTTTGAGGTAACTATCTATTTCAGATGAATAATTATTTTATGCTGAGACCTGCGTTGGTATTGATTAGTCAGACACGGGCAGTTTACTTTTCTCGCCTGCAACTTCTCTCACCAGGCGAGGCAGCATATAACCGGGTAATACTGCTCTGAGCTGTTGGTGAATCTGAATCGCATCGCTATCACTGACTTCAAAGTGAGCACTACCCTGTACATGATCCAGCATGTGCAGATAATAGGGAATTATGTGGTTTTCAATTAATTTTTCACTTAATTGCGTTAGTATTCCTACATTATCATTAACGCCCTTTAATAAAACCGACTGGTTTAAAAGTATGATCTGTTTTTTGCGGAGCTTCTCTATGCCGGCCTTGCTGTCCGGGCCTATTTCCTGAGCGTGATTAATATGCAGCACCATAATAATCTGAAAGCGGCTATTGAGCAGAATATCAAGCAGTTCATCACTGATACGCTCAGGTTCAACGATGGGAAAACGGCTATGGATCCTAAGACGTTTTAAGTGAGGGACTGATTCCAGCAGAGTGATAAGTTCAGCAAAACGAGCATCGGATAAAGACAGGGGATCACCACCGCTGAGAATGATTTCAGTTAGAGTGCTGTCTTGCTTAATTAATTGAATATTTTTTTTAAGTTGCTCCCATAGATGCCCTTTATCATCATAGGGACTTTTGTTAGCGTAAGAAAAGTGTCGGCGGAAACAATAGCGACAGTTAATCGCACAGCCTGGGGTGACAAGTAATAGTGCCCTGCCATCATATTTTTGTAGTAAACCCGGCTGATAAAGGCTGTCAGCTTCTGCCAGGGGATCTTTAATATACCCGGGAACAGACTCTAATTCCTGTTGAACAGGAAAAACCTGCAGCAGAAGGGGATCATTTGGTTTTCCCGGCTGGATTTTGTTCACGTAAGCTTTAGGGACTTTAAAACGAAATTCCTCTACGGCTTCGGGTGAGAAAAACATCTCTTTGGGGGTTAAATTCAATCGTTCCAGCAGTGCCATCGGATCAGTGAAATAGGCTTTCGTTTGCTTTTCACTCTGGCTTCTACTCTGGCTTCTACTCTGGTTTCTACTTGGTTTTCGGGGTATCATAGCGGATTATTTTTTATCATGTATTATATAGAGCAAAGATTATAGCCACGCAAGATGCGGAAAGCACGGACAAAGTCAAAAGAGATTGTTAGTCTTTTCTGCAGTGCTTTAGTGCTATTAGCACTTTTCATGTCTTGTGTGGTAAAAATATACTTCTATAACATACCTTGTGAAAATTTCTAATAATTATTAAAAGAGTAATTTATGGCGACCTACAGCACTAATGAATTTCGTTCCGGTTTAAAATTAATGATTGATGGTGATCCCTGTGTGATTATTGATAATGAAGTTGTTAAGCCGGGCAAGGGCCAGGCATTCAATCGCATCAAGATCCGTAACTTGAAATCAGGACGTGTTGTTGAGAGAACCTACAAATCAGGTGAATCCGTAGAAGCCGCTGATGTAATGGATACTGAACTGCAGTATTTGTATAACGATGGTGAACAATGGCATTTTATGCATCCGGAGACCTTTGAGCAGATGTCTGCAGATAAAACAGCAGTTGGTGATGCAAAACTTTGGATGAAAGAACAGGATATGTGCACGGTCACATTATGGAATGGTAATCCTCTGGCAGTCACGCCGCCAAACTTTGTTGTACTGTCTGTTACCGATACTGATCCTGGACTTAAAGGTGACACTTCTGGCGGCGGCGGTAAACCAGCAACGCTTGAAACGGGCGCTGTTGTTCAAGTACCGTTATTTATTGCCATTGGCGAAGCTTTAAAAATCGATACCCGTACAGGAAAATACGTTTCTCGTGCCAAGGATTGATGACAGACAGTCTTAAGCCGGAAAAACAGCTGAAGCAATGGCAAGCTTCAGCTTCATTTGAGTTAATCAAACTCAGGGCTGACACACTCAGAACAATACGCTCTTTTTTCGATAAAAATGGGCTGCTGGAAGTGGATACACCTATTTTGTCCAGTGCCAGCGTTCCAGATCCTTTTATCGAAAGCTTCCAGACCCGATACATTCCTCTGACTCAAACGATGCAGACAGAGGATTATTACCTGCATACTTCTCCCGAATTTCCCATGAAACGTCTATTGGCTTCAGGCAGCGGTTCAATTTATCAGGTCAGCAAGGTTTTTCGTCAGGGAGAATCCGGGCGGAAACATAATCCTGAATTTACCTTGCTTGAATGGTATCGGGACGGCTGGGATCATCATCAGCTGATGCATGAAGTTTGTCAGTTACTCACCTTAATATTGTCTCCTGATATTGAGTTAGCAGAACCTCAGTTTCTTAGTTATGAAGATGCTTTTCAGACGGTGCTGGGTATTAATCCGCATACTGTCGATAAAGCAGATTTGCTTGCCTGTGCTGAAAAAGCGGGGCTGGCTAATGTGCTTGATGATAATGAGCACAGAGATCGGTTTTTGGAATTGTTATTCAGTCATACTATTGAACCTTCTTTGGGTAAAAAAAGGGGTAAAAACAAGGGCAAAAACAGGGGTGAATCAAATGAGCTGCCCTGTATTTGTTTGCTCTATCACTATCCAGCCAGTCAGGCTTCATTGGCAAAGACCGCCGTGCAAAATGGTCAATTGATAGCAGAGCGATTTGAAGTTTTTATTGATGGTATGGAACTGGGTAATGGCTTTCATGAGCTGAATGATGCTAAAGAACAAAAAGCTCGATTTGAAGCAGATAATCAAGCCAGAAAAAAAATGGGACATAATGAAATCCCCATGGATGATAATTTTCTTGAGGCTGTCGGGCACTTACCTGAATGTGCCGGGGTGGCAATTGGTATTGAACGTCTGTTGATGATTATGAGTCAATCTCAGCATATCAATGATGTTATTGCATTTCCTTTTGATCGAGCTTAAGGACTTGAATTATAAGTTAATGACTTTATTACCGGGCAGGCATGGGAAAGTATGAATAGTCAGTATGGTATGGTTTTTTATCCGCAAAACGCCTGTTTTAAAAAAGTTTCGCCAGAGCACAGAAATCAGGTGCTTGCCGGATTAAGCAGTGAAGGTTTTCTTGGTGAGCTTTTTTCTATTCGTTATGAAGGACAAAAAAAGGCACAAACAGGTTATTTGATTGGTGATAAATTTTTAAAATTGATCACCTTTTTGGGATGTTCCCCTCATATTGCAGTGAGTCCGCCGGAGAATATAGCTGACTGGGGTAATTTCTGTCACATTGAAATACAGCAGCATCAGAACCCGATTTTTTTTAAAGGCCTCAATAATTCCAGGAGCAGTTGTCCTCAGTGCAAGTCCCGAGTCGCAAAAATGCTGCCAGAAATGCAGCAATGGATACCCGATTCCATGCACATTGTTTGTCCAAAATGTCATCAGACTAGTCTGGTTGAAGATTTAAACTGGCGTCATAGTGCTGGTTTTGGAACGTTTTTTATTATTATTCACAGCATCTATCCCAATGAAGCAGTACCCACGGACCAGCTGCTTAATATCTTCAAGCATGAGTCTGGCTCTTTTGAACCGTGGGACTATTTTTACTACGAACTATAGACAGCGTTCAGCACTGAGCGTTAAGAAAAAGTAACTATTCTGCGTATATTTCTTAATGACCACTGTTGAGCCCATGGTCACTTATTTTTCTGACTTTGAGAACTCGCTACGCTCAGACAATCAAAGTCAGA
>JAPVVU010000142.1 GCA_028571885.1 Gammaproteobacteria bacterium
ATACACGCTAAATAACTACAATTATTTATAATTTATTCCACCTGTATAGCATGGAATAAATTTCATATATCCTTATTTTCAGCACTCAATTGCTGTAACAACTTCTGATATTCAGGATTTTTACGTAACATTTCTTTAGACAACTTGATTAACTTGTCTGCCTGATCTTTTTCCAGTGAAAAACTGGTGGGTACATTATTAAAAAACACGCGATCTTCATGTTTTTCTAAGCCGGTTACATCCAGATTAATAAAATAGGGGGTGATGGTATGTTCTTTTGTCGATGCTGTTTTTGCCCATTGCATCAGTTCTTCTTTGAGCAATGAGTTTGTTTCAGTATTATAGAGGTGAAGTTGAATATCAGTGACTGCACCCAGGGTTTCACCGAGTGAAGGCATGCTCTTAGTTTTTCCAATACTGGATTCACTTGTCGTTGAAGCATCAACAACAATAACCACAAAGCGCTCAGGCAGCTTCTGATTTTTATACGCTTTATCACGTATATTTTTTACACCACCGTAAAGACTCACGGTTTTTAAAATAGTCCGTAAGCCCAGGTTATCGGTTATGCCACCATCCAGCAAGGTAACATAGGGAGGATTATTATCATCCAGATAAAAATTTAATGCACTGACTGATTCTTGCAGACGTTTATCATCATCTTGTTCTGCCCTTTTTTCAGCATTACTTAACCACTCAGGTTTTTCATAATGACATTCGCCATGTCGTTCTAATAAGACAGGCTGGAATAATACCGGCACAGCAGAAGAAGCGGCCACAGCTCTTGCCACCTTGAACTGAGAAAGATCAGAGCACAGAAAATCAAACTGAGCCTGCAAAAAGATGAACTGGCTTTGTGAATTCAAATCGGTAGCATTAATCAGTATAAGAGGTCCGTCTGAACTCTGCAGATCGGCAAATGTTTTACCCTGGAAGATATTTTTATCGTAATAATCAATAGCAACTTCAGTACGACTGCTTGTAGAAAACATTCGACCAATTAAATCAAAAAAGCCCAGCAAAAGACTCTCCAGATCACCCTGCACATCTTTATATAAAAACACATCTTTAAAATCATCAAAAATTTGATCGCCAAACAGACCATAATAGGCTGAAGTAAAACTACCACCGGAAACAGAACTGATCCGGTCTACTTCATCAAGCAAACGGACTTCTTTACCATCTGCCTGGTAACGGGTATCTTTGAGCTCTTCTAACACACCATATGATAAGGCCGCAGCTCGGGTTCCACCACCAGAAAATGCCAGCAAAAACAGAGTATCACCCGCAGGATGCTGTTCAGAATAATTGTAGATAGTGTATCGTTGCTCTCCCTGAGGTAATTGTGATACAGGGTCGTTTTCTATTTTGCCGATTGCCGAACAACCATTAAGCAGTGTAGTAACAACAAGAGCAGAAAAAAGCCACCCATTTTTTTTAAAAAGCATTTTTATTCCTCAATTCACTTTAAATTAAAGCATCATCACAATTTTCAAAATATTTCACATCAGCAGAGGTAAACCATGAGCCTTCTTTGGACGTGATTTCCAGTTATCAATGACAATTTTATCACATTCCATATTATGTTTAATACCTAATTTAAAATTAAGCCAGACAGTTCCCGGGGCAAAACAATTCATCTGAACAACAATCTTATCAGTATCAGAACCAGGATTTTTTATAATATTGTCTTAGAAAAAATAATTCCTGGGACAAAAAATGAACTTTGGACAAAAAATATATCGTATTGACGGTAAACTCTAATACGAAAACATTCTATATAATTGCATAGACAAATGTGATTCTTAGTAGTATAAGTAATAAAAGTCGCTGTTAACATTCATCTTAAAAATAGGAATCACTATGCCATTGATTAAATTTTTTGCTGTAATGATCATTTGTTCACTTGCTTTTTCACAGTCTCTGATGGCCAAAGAAATCGTCATCAAATTCTCTCATGTAACCACTGAAAAAACCCCTAAGGGCAAAGCAGCTAAATACCTGCAGGAACTAGTCGCACAACGACTCAAAGGCAAAGTTCGAGTTGATGTCTACCCTAATTCTCAATTATACAATGATAAAGAAGTACTCAAAGCACTGCTTTTTGGTGATGTACAAATGGCAGCACCTTCCCTGTCAAAATTTGGAAAATACACAAAAAAATGGGGTTTATTTGATCTGCCCTTCCTCTTTAAAGATGATAACGCCGTCGCCTGTTTCACCAATGGCCCAACTGGTCAGGCACTATTAGATGCAGCTAACAATAAAGGACTTAAGGGTCTGGGTTACTGGCTCAATGGTATGAAACAACTTTCTGCCAATAAACCACTGATTACACCAGCAGATGCTAAAGGTGAAAAGTTTCGTATTATGAGTTCAGATGTATTAGAAGCACAATTCAAAGCAGTTGATGCCAATCCCCAAAAGATGTCCTTTTCAGAAGTTTACAATGCCTTATCTACAGGCGTCATTGATGGCCAGGAAAATACCTGGTCAAACATCCGTACCAAGAAGTTTTTTGAAGTCCAAAGTGACTTTACAGAGTCAAATCATGGTGTTTTAGAGTATGTGCTTGTCACCAGCACTGAATTCTGGAATAGTCTGCCTAAAGACATTCAAACTGAACTTGCCGCTATTATCAAAGAAGTCACACTTAAGGAAACTCAATGGGCTTTGGAAGCAGCTCAAGCTGACAAAGACTTTATCATTGCTTCTGGCCGAACAAAAATTCATACCCTGACTAACGATCAAGCGGCGCAATGGGCAGTTGCAATGAAACCTGTATGGAAACAATTTGAAGGTGATGTCGGTACAGATAATATCAATGCTGTTCTGAAGTGTGGTCAGTAAGTTATCACTAATGTGGTTCTTGTCAATTTATTCTATGGCTTTCCTTGTTTAGTCTGACGAACGTGCTTTCAGATAATGGGATCTACAAAGAAAACGCTTTGCAAGAACCGCTATTAACTAAACCATTTCGTAACTATTCAGCGTATTATTTACAAAAAGTCTGTGGTTGCTTATTTTTCTGACTTTGATTGTCTGAACGAAGTATCTTCTCATAACAGAAAGCAAAGTCAGAAAAATGAGTGACCATAGGCTTAACACGCGTAATTAATAAATACACGCTGAATAGTTACACCATTTCTTAATTTGCATTTTTTATGAGTAGTTAATGAGTAAATATATTGATTACATTGAGGAAGGCTTTATTGCCTTTCTTCTCACTGCTATGACAGTCGTTACCTTCTCGCAGGTTGTAGCTCGTTATATTTTTAACTCTGGTGCTGTCTGGGCTCTGGAACTGACGACTTACCTTTTTGCCTGGCTGGTTATGTTTGGCGCAGCCTTTTGTGTCAAAAAAGGCGTCCATATCGGCATTGATGCCTTTGTCAATCTTTTTTCTGCACGAACCCGCCAATATTTAACCCTGTTAGCGATTTCCTTTTGTCTGCTCTACTGCGCTATTCTCTTCAAAGGAAGCTGGGACTATATCGCAAAACTTAAAATGATTGGCATTGAAGCCGAAGACATGCCCATTGAAGAATGGAAAATTAAAATTATTCTACCCATTGGTTTTGCCCTTATCTTTTTCCGCCTCCTGGAAGTGGCCTGGAAAGTCTATAAAGGTGAGATAGATAGCATGCACTTTGTCAATGAAACTAAAGAACTTATCGATGAAATGGAGTATGCATCTATAACTGAGGACTCTAATTCGACTGAGGGCTCTAACTCGACTAAGGGCTCTAACTCGACTAAGGACTCTAACTCGACTAAGGGCTCAAAATGACCGCGGCAGCCCTTTTTTTTATGCTGATTTTCTTTATGATGATTGGTGTTCCCGTTGGATTTGCCCTTGGTCTTTCCAGTACTCTCGCCGTGCTGATTTTTGCTGATAATTCTATGGCATCCTTAGCAGGTAAAATATTTACCTCTATGGAACATTACACCCTCATGGCAATCCCCTTCTTTATTCTGGCTTCTGCTTTTTTAACCACAGGTGGTGCAGCGCGTCGACTGGTTGATTTTGCCGTTGACAGTGTCGGCTGGATCCGAGGTGGGCTGGCTATGTCATCCGTATTAGCCTGCATGATGTTCGCCGCTGTTTCCGGTTCTTCTCCTGCAACTGTTGTTGCCATTGGCTCAATAGTTATTGCCGGCATGGTCCGTGAGGGCTATTCACAATCTTTTGCCGCAGGCGTGATCAGTACAGCCGGTACCATGGGTATTTTAATTCCACCCTCTATTGTCATGGTGGTTTATGCCGCTGCAACCGATGTTTCTGTCGGACGTATGTTTCTTGCAGGCGTCATTCCGGGTCTGATGATTGGCACGATGATGATGATCACCATCTATTTTATCGCCCGTAAGAAAAATTTCCCCAATGTGCCTTTTAAAGGTTTTAAAACACTACTTCACTCAGCCATCAGTGCCTCTGGCGGACTGTTTTTAATCGTCATTATTATGGGTGGAATTTATGGTGGAATATTTACACCCACAGAAGCAGCGGCAGTAGCGGCAGTTTATGCCTTTATTATTGCCGTATTTACCTATCGTGACATTAAGTTCTCTCACGTACCCAGAGTCATAATCGATGCTGGAAAAACCAGTGTTATGCTCATGTTTATTATTGCCAATGCCCTATTATTTGCTTTTGTGCTTACTTCTGAGCGGATCCCGCACGAAATTGCTGAATTAATTATTTCGATTGGTTTGCCCACCTGGGGATTTCTACTGATTGTCAACATTATGCTTCTCATTGCCGGCAACTTCATGGAACCTTCCGGCATCTTATTAATCATGGCACCGATCCTTTTCCCTATTGCCATTCAGTTAGGCATCGATCCTATTCATCTGGGTATCATTATGGTGGTTAATATGGAAATCGGCATGATCACCCCGCCTGTTGGACTCAATCTTTTTGTCACCTCGGGCATTACCGGCATGAGTATGATTGAAGTAATTAAGGCCACATATCCCTGGTTACTGCTCCTGTTAAGTTTTTTAATGATTATCACCTATGTTCCACAAGTCTCAATTTACCTGCCCACTTTGCTTATGGGGCCTGAAACAGTTAATATGTAGTGGTATACTCCTAGTTAGCCAATGGTTAACCTATAGTTAACCTGAATTCTTACTGCAAAAGACTCGAAGTAAGTCTCTATTCCCCAAGATAGAATAAAGTAAAGTAACCACTACATTTAATCCATAAGGCAACCATTGTGACTACCCGCAATCACGTCAATCAAAAACAACACGATGAGAAAAAATAAAAAGTTTTTTATTCTTCTCAGTCTGATAATTGCCCTGATTGACGGCCTGTTTGTCACAGTCAATCATTTCTGCACCCGCGATACTTTCGAAGCAACTTTACAAGAAGAGAGTCGAAATAATTACGCCATTTATAAAACCGTTCTTGAAGCGACCTACAATGGCCTCTCTATGCAGGCCACCCTTTTTGCCAGTGATAAACGAATCCAGGAACTTTTTTTACAGGGTAAAAAAGCACTTGAACTTGAAGGGGGTGGAGCGGGTGGCGAGAAAACAGCCCAAATAAGAAATAAACTCTACCAACTAGTCGCTAAACCCTGGCAGATTGCCACTGAAAAATTTGATGTTCGGCAATTACATTTTCATCTTGGTCCTGGCTCTCATAGTTTTTTACGTGTCCACAAGCCAGAGAAATTTGGTGATCGGATGGATGATCTACGTTTCATCATTGTTGATACTAATGCCGAACGAACACCCCGAAGTGGTTTTGAAACGGGCAGAGTTTATTCAGGTTTACGCAGTGTTGTACCCATTTTTGCCTGGGATAAAGTCTTACAAAAAAAAGTGTATGTCGGAGCGCTGGAAGTAGGTACATCGTATAAAAAATTACTGGAAACAATTGATCAAAACCTTAATATTGAACTCAGTGTTTTACTCAATAATCAGCATATCAAAAAGACAGTCTGGGATGAATTTCTTACTGGACGTTACAATAACAATACAATCAGTGGTTGTGATTGTATTCTGGAAGCCAGTTCACGTCCTGATCAGAAATCATTTCTTGAATATATTTCAAAAAAAATAAATTCTGAGAATCAGCTGCGAAAAGCTGATGGCATGTCGAGTGTTATCAGTTATAAAAATCATTTCTATACCTACACCTTTCACCCGTTCAGGGATTATATCGGCACAAAAACACCATCACGAAAAGACATTGGTGCTATCTTTATTTCAAGGAATATTGACGAGCAGATGGCAATATACAATGAAGAGCAATGGTTCAATATTCTTTATGGTATTATTGCATTTGTCATTATTGAACTCTTACTCATTTTTACTTTTCTTCAGGTAACAAAGCATTTAACCACGCAGGTTAACATACAAACCAGTGAATTATCAGAACAAAAACGCACCATCGAACTGGAGAGAATCAAATATAAAAATCTGGCTGATGCAATTAATGAAAACTATTTTTTTTATACGCGTGATGCAGACAATAAATTTTCTTATGTCAGTTCATCCATCACCCAGGTACTGGGCTTTTCTAAAGAAGAGTTTTTAGCTAATCCAGTTCAGTATCTACCTGAAAATGCCCATGCTGACTTTGTTCTAAAAAAAGCACATCATATATTTCTTGAAAAAAAACAAAATAACTTTGAAGTTGAAATTTACAATAAAGCGAGTCGCTTACAATACCTTCTGGTGACAGAAACACCAAAATATGATGACAATAATCAGATAACTCTAATTGAGGGCATGGCACAGGATATTACTAAAACGCGACAGGACAAGATGCTATTACAACTGCATTGCAAAATTCTGCAGTTAATTACCGATTGTCATCCACAGGAAAAGATTTTAAACGTACTGGCGCAAGGCGTTGAAGCAATTATTCAGGATGTGAATTGCGCAATTATGCTACTTAACCATCAGACTAATACGCTCAAAATTGCTGCTGCACCAACGCTGCCGGAGGAATTTAAAAAAACCATTGATAACCTGGATGTCAGCTTACAGAATAATGCCTGCTCAATTGTAGCCACAACGGCAAAACGAAAAATCATTGCCAATACTCAGCACATTGCAGATAATCAAAACCTTAGTCAGCTCTTTAAAAATTCACCCTATAAAGCCTGCTGCTCCGAGCCTGTTCTCTCCTGCGATGCAAAAGTGTTGGCAACTGTTGATTTTTACTATGATAAAGCATGCCTGCCCAATGAGTCAGATTTTTTGATCATAATCACTGCAACCGAGCTTGTTTCTATACTTTTTGAATCACACGTAAGTGAAATCTGACTGATTCATTAAATCCCTACACATATAATTCTTCCATCTTACAGTATTATAGTAATTATTTTGGTAAAATATGAATATCCATTTTTCAAGGAGTGAATTTCATGGACCTTCAACAACAACTCGAAACAGAAATTATTGATCTGCAAAAATTAATAGCAAACAGTCAACAACAAGGTGAGCCTAAACATATAATAAAAATGTATCAGCACCTCATTAAAACAAAGAAAGAAAAATTAAAAAAAATACTTACTTTTTC
>JAPVVU010000143.1 GCA_028571885.1 Gammaproteobacteria bacterium
CAACCCGGTTTTGATCGGTTTTTACGAATTCTTTGATCTGTGTCTGTGTCGCTAAATTTAATTCGTTCTCTCCTGTTAAGGATTTTACCTGAGAAAATTTTATCCCTTTTTTAAGTTTAACTTTTTGTCGAACTTCCAGTTCATTATAATTCACTTTCTTATCGCCAAGATAAGCCGTTCTTAAGCCACCCAAACTGCTGAAAAAAGCTTCATCCTGTGCTGTTGACTGATCGCATTTCACTTTATCCAGTAAATTCCTCCCTTGCTGATCATTAACCTCTGTCACTGTGAGTTTTGCCTGCTGGCTGCCCACATTATCAATATTCTGTCCTTTTGCTCTGAGTTGCAGAACCACCTGATCAGCATCCTGATGAGTCTCTAATAAGAGCTCATCAATGGCAACTGCAAAAGGACCTTCTATCCAGGCCGGCTTAAAGAACTTATCTAATTCTTCATTAAAGGGTTTTAATTTTGATTGCTTATATTGCGGCCAGTATTTCAAGGGTGTTGAATCAAGTTTTTCCTGTACATCATGCTGAGCATTTGTTGACGTTAGTGCTGATAACTCATCACTGAATCCTATAGATAAAAACTTTTCCATCAATTCACGAATGGACGATTCAATTGATTGTCTAAACTCACTGTCTAACTCGATAGCCATTGACAGCTGGCCAATGCCACCTTCTGAATTTTCTCTTAAATCCTTTTGAGTTTTCTGTTGAAAAGCAATTTTACTCAATAGAAGTTGTAAATTAACCAGGCCCATACTATCGCTCTTCATCTCTTCAACTTGCTTTAACAAGTCACTTTGAGTTTTATTCAGCCACGCTTGATCCTTACTATTTAGAGTCACATCAATCAGCCCTGCAGGTGGTAACAATTGCAATCCTACACTGGCATAAAGACTGTCCAGTGATTCATTCTTCTTAATAAGAGTCTGAGCCATCATCATCGGCAGCCCGGATTTTGAAATTGTTCTTTGTCCTGAATTAACTTCTCCTGGATTAACTTTTTTTGAATTAACTTCTTTTGGATTAACTTCTTTTGGATTAACTTCTTTTGGATTAAAGAGTGCCAAACTGATCAGTTTGTCACTTCGATACTCTTTCCAGTTGTTCAAATCAGTTACATTTCCAGGTTCCTGGTTTAATAATTGACGTAATTCACTCAAGTGACCATCACTTGAAATCAATATACGCTCCGGTTCAATGGAGAGTTCCATAAAAGACCCTTTTGCACAGGTGCGCTTATCAATTTGTGAAATTCGCAGACGAATAAAATCAGCATCCGGAAGCAGCTCACCATGATAATGTTTAATAAAGAAATTTTTCACCGCATCCACAGAAAAATGGCCCAGCAGAATAATCTGTGAAATAAACTGTTGATCTTCCAGATAAGCTGCTGCCAGTATTTGCTTAATTGATCCTTGCGGATCAATGCCTGATTTTTTTAATTGCTTGTAAAATGTCGTTTGAGTACCGGGTAAAGCATCACTATCATCAACAAAATAGCCTTTTCGTGACAGCAGACGGTCTAAATTGATATGCGCTAAAAACAATAGCGGTTTATTGGCAAGGGAATATTCAATATTCACCACCTCATCAGGTGCTTCTACATTAATATTATATTTATTCCAGAGATCAATCCCCATAACCAGAAGCACTAGCCATAACGCGATAGCAAATAGTGGGCGTAAACTTCTTTTTATTATTTTTTTCAGTTTTTTTGCATTGACTGCTTTTTTAGATTTAACGGGGATAGATTTATACTGCTGATTGACTTGTTTTGTCATATCTTTAAGAATAAGAACTTCAAGCCCGGCCCTGGTAAATAACTGTTGTAACTTCTGGGCATGCGCTTCATCATGTGCTCTGCGTATGATCACCACTTTTCCTGAAAAGAATTTTTTCTCAATTTTCTCCGGTGGTAATTTTGTCAATTGTGCAATATTCGCCACAACTTTTTCTTTATCAAATCCGGGCATAAGTTGGCCTTTAAATACGACCTTGTATTCACCTCGCAGCTCAGACTTGGTTGTCTTCTTTTTTTGTTTATCTTTTGCCATAATCCAGTCAGTCTCTGAAACACCCTAATTTATATTATTTAATTCTAATTCAGTTTATAACGTTTTTCTTATTTCCTAAAATATAGCCGGTAAACTTTGAATGAGATAGAAAAGTCGTGTAAATTATAGTTCTTTTTTAAGAAAGTATTTTAGCTGCATTCCAATATTATAATAAAAAAATAAAAATCAGAATAAATTCATATTGTCATGACACGCTTTATATGACAACTTGAATGTCATGACAAAATGATATGACATCTTTACCAGCTGCATAAATATTTTCAATTTTTCGCCTGATAACTTGTTATTTCAAAGGATTCAAGCTATTCATTTAATTGGCATAACAAATGCAACAATAAGTTTAATCAGGATTAAAGCAATTTGGATTTTGATTTTTTGAGCACTGCGTCCCCCTCCTAGCAGAGCCATAAATTGCAATACCAATTGTTTTATTCTGGTACTTCGAGCCTTATATTAATAACAATTCAGAACGGGCTCCTATTCTACAAAAGAACAGGAAAAAAATAATGACTGATGAAAACTCATCAAAAAATAGTCAGCGTCTTTTTGCTCGCAAAAACATCATCATTATTTTTATCATATTTTTTTCTGGTGTACTTGCTTTTGCTGGATTTAATTCAATTCTGGCTTATACCAATGAAATGGAATTTTGCACCTCCTGCCATAGTATGAAAATCAATCTGGAAGAATACAAAGAAACCCTTCATTATAAAAATGCTTCGGGGGTTCAGGCAACTTGTTCCGATTGCCATGTACCTAAGCAGTTCTTCCCAAAGATGAAAGCAAAAATTCTTGCTTACAAAGATGTTCTGCATGAAATCCTCGGCACTATTGATACGAAAGAGAAGTATGAAGCGCATCGCTGGGACATGGCATCACGCGTCTGGGAAAAAATGAAAGCCACAGATTCCAGAGAATGCCGCAATTGTCATAACTTTGATAATATGGCTTTTAGTGAACAAGGCCGTATGGCACGTAAGAAACATCCTCGTGCAGAATTAAAAGGTCAAACCTGTATTGATTGCCACAAAGGTATCGCTCATGAAGAGCCCGATGAACCTGATGAAGAAGAGGAAGCAGGCACTAATGATGCTTAATAACCCTCTTAAGAATTCAATGCAATTAGAAAAAATAAATAAAGCGTTAGGCTTTTTATTCCTGTACATTGGGATATGTTTTATTTCTAATGGTGTTTTTGCCGCAAAAACAAAACTCATTGATCCGACACCTCAGGAAAAAGAGCTCATGCAGGCCTCCCTGGTTGGTGATATTGATACAGTTAAATTGCTTCTGGAACAAAACATCAGTGTTAATTCACACGGTCGATATGGTAAAAGTGCTTTAATGTTTGCCATCGAAGAGGGCAGTGACGATGTTGCCAGGCTGCTCATCTCTAAAGGTGCTGATGTCAATGCAGTAACCGCACCCGGTTGTACTGCACTTACTTTTGCTGCCGAAGGCGGGTATCTGGAATTGACCGCCTTATTGTTAAAAGAAGGTGCAAAAACTCACCATAAAACACGAGCAGGCTGGGATGCTCTGATGATGGCCAGCATTTATAATCACCCGAAAGTATTGCAGGCACTCATTGCAGCGGGTGCAAACATTGACACTCAGGATAAAAATGGTAACACAGCGTTGATGGCTGCGGCTCAAAAAGGTTATTTAAACATCATTGATATTTTACTTAAAGCAGGGGCTAATACAGAAATACGCAATAAAGATAATGGTAGTGCTCTCATGGTAGCAGCCTCTCATGGTCAGATAGAAATTATAAAAGAACTGCTCAAGCGTGGTTGTAGTTTAGAGGCACAAAGTGCCGATGGTTCCACTGCACTTTTCTGGGCGAGTGAAGCCAATGAACTCAAAGCAATGAGGTTATTACTGGAAATGGGTGCCAATCCTAATCATCAGGATATAAACGGAAGCACCGCAGTAATAGAAGCCTATATTCAAAGAAATTTTGAAGCGGCCACTTTGTTATATCAATTTGGTGCCGATCCAAATATAAAAGATAATGATGGATTTTCCGGGCTGGACTATGCCAAGAAAGTTTATCAATATGATGGCAGACCTAGAAAACGCAGATAAACTATAAAGTTAATTCATGCGCAGGTTTACCAATACTTTTCTTTTCATGCAATTTGAAAAGAAATTTTTAATAAGCTACACCGATGATCTGATGATCATATTTCGTAAAAACGGTCACCTAAGGAGGACCTATGAAACTAAATAAAAAAGTACTGGGCTTAATAGTACTCGGGGGGTTAGCAGTTTCAGGAAACAGCTGGGCAGGCACTGCAAGTGCATTAGACCTGGCCAATACCTGTGCTGGTTGCCATGGTACAGATGGCAATAGCACTGGACCTGCAACTCCAACATTAGCTGGAATTTCTTCTGAATATTTCAAAGAAGCCATGCTCAATTATCAGGATCCTGAAGGCCGTTATTCAACCATCATGAGCCGCATTGCCAAAGGCTATACTGAAGAAGAAATTGATTTAATGGCTGGTTATTTTGCTAAACAAAAAATGAATCGCCCTGATCAACATTTCGATAAAAAGCAAGCCAAAGCTGGTGCCAAACTGCACAAGAAATATTGTGAAAAATGTCATGAAGATGGCGGTCGCTCCTCAGAAGATGATGCCGGTATGCTGGCAGGTCAATGGATGGAATATCTTGAGTTCACCATGGCTGACTTTACTGGCGGCAAACGTGAAATGACCAAGAAAATGAAAAAGAAAGTCCAAAAAATGGAAAAAGATAAAGGCGCCAATGCCATGAATGAACTCATTCAATATTACGGTAGCCAGAAATAAAGGGGGATATACAAATGTCAGGAATTTCACGTAGAAATTTTATACAAATTACCGGTGGTGCAGCAGCAGTTAGCACTATGGGCTTCAGTAACATTCTTCTTGCTGGCAAAAGCGCTGGAAATGTTGTTATTATTGGTGGAGGTGTGGGTGGTGCAACTGCAGCACGTTACATCAAACGAGCAGATCCTGCCGTTAATGTTACCATCATCGAGCCCAATGCAAACTACTATACCTGCTTCATGAGTAATGAAGTCATCAGTGGTGAACGCAGTCTTGATTCCATCAAGTTTGGTTACAAAAATCTTGAATCTATGGGTGTCAAAATAGTTCAGGATTATGCAAGCAACATTGATGCAAAGAAAAAGCACGTTGTGACTAAGAAGAGCGGTAACATTGCTTATGATCGCTGCATTGTTTCTCCAGGTGTTGACTTCAAATGGGAGACGATTGGAGGTTATGATGCTGAAGTTGCGGCAAACCAAATACCTCATGCATGGAAAGCTGGTCCTCAAACCGCTTTACTGCACAAGCAGCTGCAGGCAATGAAAGATGGCGGTACAGTAATTATTGCACCACCACCTAATCCTTTCCGTTGTCCTCCCGGACCTTATGAGCGTGCATGTCAGATTGCTCATTATCTGAAGAACAACAAGCCTAAGTCTAAGATCCTTATCCTTGATGCTAAAGATAAGTTTTCTAAGCAAGGCCTGTTTATGCAAGGCTGGAAAAAACACTATGGTTATGGTACCGATAATAGCCTGATCGAATGGGTTAAAGGTGCTGAAGGCGGTATTATTGAAGGCGTCAATGCTAAAACAAATACTGTTATCGGTAGTGTTGATGAGTATAAAGGTGATGTCATTAACGTTATCCCCGCTCAAAAAGCAGGAAAAATTGCTTTTAATGCCGGACTTGTGAATGACAAGGGCTGGTGTCCTGTGAATCAGCAGACTTTTGAATCAACTATGCATAAAGATGTTTATGTCATTGGTGATTCCAGTGTTGCTTCGCCATTACCTAAGTCTGGTTATTCAGCTAACTCTGAAGCTAAGGTTTGTGCTGCTGCTGTTGTTGCCAGCCTACAGGGTAAACCTGCAGGTATTCCAACACTGGTTAATACTTGTTACAGCCTTATTACTCCGGACGATGGTATTTCTGTTGCGATGGTTTATAACTTTGATGGTAAGAAAATCCAGAAAGTTAAAGGCTCTGGCGGTTTAACTCCAATGGACTCATCTGAAGCTGTGAGAAAACGTGAAGCGCGTTATGCTCACTCCTGGTTTAATAACATTACCAGCGATATCTTTGGTGGTTAATTGTTTTT
Source organism: Gammaproteobacteria bacterium (assembly GCA_028571885.1). Lineage (GTDB taxonomy): Bacteria > Pseudomonadota > Gammaproteobacteria > GRL18 > GRL18 > GRL18. The sequence goes on from JAPVVU010000143.1 coordinate 6,230, forward strand.
TACTATAAGAAAAAACTGGAAAAAGCCGAGCAACATAAATTTTTACAAAATTTATGTTGACTCACGGTTATTCTAAGTGTTACAAAGTATCAAATGAGAAATACCAAATCTTGCCCTAAGATTTGGTATTTTTTTCGATTCTGTTAAATTGCCCGGCAAATGGATGGGGCGCATCAAGCGACTCTGCAATAGAATCTATAAAAAAATAATAATATTAAACATCTTTTCTTATAATAAAGAGAAAGATTGTTAGCAAAAATAATCAAAAAAAGTATATCCGTGGTTTTTATTGGGACCCACAATTTCTCGTTTTAAACTCTTACATAAGAGAAGTGCTCATATCTTTTAATCTACAACTTTTTGTATATAAAGAATAGCAATTAAAAAGCTATAGAGCTCTATTATTCCCGATCCAAGGCATACTATTTACTTCAGCAGGATTACAAATGACTATATGTAGTTTAGTTGTGCAAGCCAAACCTGATTCTTTAGACACTGTAAATGAAGCACTTAACGCCATGAAGGGAGTTGAGATTCATGCACAAAATGAATACGGGAAAATGGTTATCAGCATTGATCACCCCAGTCGAGAATATTGCAGTAAAGCCATGACCGATATGACACACATCGATGGTGTCATGAGCACCTCTCTGGTTTATGAATACCAGGAAGATCTTGAGCCCCCCCATGAACCAACCACAGAAGGAGCCATTCAATGAAATTATCCAGACGTGATTTTATCAAATCACAAGCAATAGCCGCTGCAGCAACATCTGCTGGTCTTAGTTTATCCGCAACTCAGCTCGCTAATGCAAAAAGTAATGATGATGATAACGAAGAAGAGATCCGCTGGGACAAGATCCCCTGCCGCTTTTGCGGAACGGGTTGTAGTGTGTTAGCTGGTACTCGAGGAGGCCGCATTGTTGCCACTCAGGGCGATCCTGATTCCGACGTCAATAAAGGTTTGAACTGTATTAAAGGCTATTTCTTATCAAAAATTATGTATGGAGAGGATCGTTTAACAACGCCTTTGTTACGTAAAACAGATGGTAAGTATGATAAAAATGGTGAGTTCGAACAAGTCTCATGGGACGAAGCCTTTGATGTCATGGCTGAAAAATGGAAAGCAGCCCTTAAAGAGAAAGGGCCTTCAGGTGTCGGCATGTTTGGTTCAGGCCAGTGGACTATCTGGGATGGCTATGCCGCTGCAAAATTTATCAAAGCGGGTTTGCGCTCAAATAATCTTGATCCCAATGCACGTCATTGTATGGCTTCTGCCGTTGGCGGATTTATGCGTG
>JAPVVU010000144.1 GCA_028571885.1 Gammaproteobacteria bacterium
ACCAGGATGATCTGAAGCGTCGACTGGCATTCTCCACGGTCAGCCAGGTCTCTTATATTGTTCTTGGCATAGCGATCGCCGGTCCGCTGGCAACTATTGGCGGTCTGGTTCATCTGGTGCACCAGGGCGTAATGAAGATAACCCTGTTTTTCTGCGCTGGAAACCTCGCCGAAACCCTCGGAATTCATAAAGTCAGCGAAATGAATGGCGTAGGACGGCGTATGCCCTGGACCATGGCGGCATTCAGCATAGCTTGCCTGGGTATGATAGGTGTTCCGCCACTGGCCGGGTTTGTTACTAAATGGTATTTGGGCTTAGGTGCACTGGATGCCGGACAGGATTGGATAATTTTTATCCTGATTGGCAGCAGTTTGCTTAATGCCGTTTATTTCCTGCCTATTCTTTTTGCTGCCTGGTTTAAGCCACCGCTCAATTCCTGGCCTGCTGAACGCTCTTTTGGCCGAGCTGAAACAGCCTGGACACTATTGATTCCTCCGGTGGTGACAGCATTGCTGACACTGACTATAGGATTATTCGCCTCGGCTCCGTTCAGTCCGCTGCAATGGGCGAGATTTATCACGACTCTGGAATACATGCCATGAATGATTTTCTGAGTTTTTTTCTGCTGCTGTCAGTGCCGGGGGTGCCGCTGCTTCTGGCGATTCCGGCATTGCGCTCACGCTTGTCCTGGTCATGCTATGCTGCTCTTTTACCGAGCATTATCTTATTGACTGTCCCGGTAGATTTTTCGATTGAAATCCCCTGGATGCTGTTTGGCACAGGGCTGGGTGTTGACAGCATATCACGATTGTTTCTGGGGATGTCTGTGATACTTTGGGTTGCGGCCTCGATTTTTTTACATTTACGTTCTGAGCAACCCGCGGGAAAGCGTCTCACTACTTTTTTTCTACTAACCATGGCAGGTCATCTGGGGGTGATTCTGACAACAGAACTGGTCGGTTTTTTTGCTTTTTCGGCTCTCATGGGTTATGGATTCTATGGGCTGCTGGTTGATGGCGGCGATAAGACAGCGCGTCGGGCTGGACGCATTTATCTGGGGTTCATGATCCTGGCTGATCTGGCACTATTTGAGGTTTTATTAATTGCTGCTGTAACGACTGATGATCTGAGCTATGAAGCGGTACACCAAACAATGGCTATGTCACCTTCCTTAGGTTTGTATCTGTCGATAACTCTTATCGGCTTTGCATTCAAGACAGGAGTCTGGCCTTTGCACTTCTGGTTAACGCAAGCTTTTCGTTCATCACGGCCGGCAGTCGCTGTCCTGCTGGCTGGTGTGCCTGTTGCTATCGGATTGCTTGGGGCCGTGCGCTGGTTGCCCCTTGGTGAAATCATCTCGCCAGGCCCTGGGTTTATCGTCCAGGGCGTGGGTATAGCGGCTATGATCTATGCCATTCTAGCCGGGCTGATAGGGTCGCGCTTAAAAACGCTGCCGGCCTATGTCATCATATTCTTTACGGGATTTTATGCTCTCGCACTGGGTACTGGACTAACTGATCCTGTTTCATGGAACCAACACGTAAATTGGGCATATTTTTTCATCGTCCTGATGGTTACTGTGCTGCTCACATTGGTTACTCTCATCTGGTGGCTGGAGACAAAACACCATTATTCCGCTATGCATAAGACGCCTAATGACTCAAACTTGTGGTTTGACAGCCTGTCTGGCGCTGTTGAGTCCTGGAACAGGAAGAAGAAATTCCATAACTTATCCTGGAAGTGTGCTTCATTTTTGACTAAAACAGGTCATTTCATACAGCTCCGTAAGTGGCAAAGAATGCTGGATCTGAGCGAGTATTCTTTACAACGCTGGGCCTATGCAATCACTTTGTTCCTGCTTTTGGGATTAACCTTCGTATTCCTTGCGTACTAAATCGACCTGTTTTCAAATCTTATTTTGATAAATAACTCCACCCTAATATGAATTTGAATTATGGTGCGTGAGGTCAATATATTGGCATGAAATGACAAGTAATAAATATTGATATAGATATAATGGATGCATAAATTAAATAAGAGGGAGATGAAAAATGTTTTTAGAACTAACAGTAGTAGCGCTTAGTATTGTTGCCGTTGTTTTATCTCTCTATTCAATTTGGATATTGTGGGATATATCTGAGCAATTAAATAACTAAATTAATAATTAAGCTCCATAGCTGAAAATTGTCAGTCGGTTTCATTTACTCTTTGAATAATGTTTTCTATTATTTAAAGAGTAATATGATTTATTCGTTATTGTTTATGAGAGAGTAAAGAATGATTGAAAACATAATAATGACCAGTCGATTGATAATATTTATACTTTTACTGTGCTTCGCTTCCAGTCTCTTTGCCAAAGAGGTCAGTCTTCCACTGGGTAACTCATTAAATGGGCTGGCTGAATATACGCAGGGAGATAAAGATAAACCGGCAGTACTTATTGTGCATGGTATTTTACAAACACGAAATTTTTCTACCATACAAATAATAGGGAACTTTCTTGAAGAATCCGGCTATACCACTCTCAGACCAACCATTAGCTTAGGTATAGACAGTAGAAAAAAAAGTCTGGCTTGTGAAGCTATCCACACTCACACGATGGCATCAGATATTGAAGAAATTGCGCACTGGGTTCAATGGTTAAAGAAAAAACATCAATCAATTATATTGATAGGACATAGTGCCGGAGCCACTTTGTTGGTTGCTTATCTGGACAAATATGAAAACATTCAAATAACACCAGAAAAGATAATCATTATCAGTCCTGCTTATTTTGGTAATCGTCCCAGCTCCAATACAAGCAGCTCAGAAATTGAAAAAGCAAGAAAGGCTGTTGCATCAGGGCAACTGGGTCCTGCTTCATTTGGATTTATCTATTGTGAAAATTATGTTTCCCTCCCTGAAGCCTATTTATCGTATATTGAATGGTCTCAACAACGCACTACAGAAAGCTTAATGAATATTAGTAACCCCGTTTCACTACTCTTTGGTGCTGGCGATAAGCGAATCGATCAAGCATGGCCTGAAAAACTAAAGAAAATGGGTATGGATGTGCAAATCACAGATGATGCCAATCATTTTTTTAATGGTTCACATGAATTTGATTTGCTGGATTTTATAGAAAATACTGTAGACTCATAACGCGAAATAAGCACAAATGAAATTTTCTCTTAAACAATATGCGCTGTTACTCAGTTTTCTCACAATGTGCATATTTATGGGATTTGGCTGGTATACTCATAATCAAATTGAATCTGCTAAAGTGGCATTGGCTGAATGGAAATTCAAAAGCACGAATGAAGAGCTCGCGGAAGCTGTACAAGCTGCCGTTGAACAGGGTAAAAGAGCAGTCCAGAAATTTGCTCAGTGGGGAGAATGCAGACAACAAATTCTAAACCCGTCATTCTACTCTTACTGGCGTGAACAACGGATGATGAACGCGGGTTTCCTGCCGGAAAATGCTTTAGCGGCAAAACTATATAACGCCAGCGGAGAACCATTATCAAACATTCCTGAATTAACTTTGCCGCTGCGCCTGGAACCACAAAATCTACCAGAGTATTTTGTTACTCATGAAAAAAACAAAGTGGCTTATGCCGCCTTCTTTGCCCCGGTGCATAGTCAGGGTGGAAAGACGGTTATTGGTTTTGTGTCTATTAGTCTGCCCTTTCTACCAATGCTTAGGAATTACCAATTCTATCATATAGACGCAAAGAGCATCAGGATAAAACCCCAGTCTGGTCATACCCCAATGGCAAAAATTATTAACGATATTGACTATAAAAAGAAAAAAGATATTTCTTCAATTATTGTACAAACAATTCTGGAAAACACCAGTCAAAGCCTATTAATCGCCAGTTTAATCATTGCCATGTTACTTTATGCCTTTCTTGGTTATGGTGTTAAAAGGCCACTGCAGTATCTTATTGATCACATTTATCTATTGAGAAAAAATCCTGACTTTTTACACTCAGGCCGTTTTATAAAACAGCTTCCCATTAAAGAACTTAATGAAGTCAGTCAGGCTCTTAATGCCTATCAGGAAGAACTTAATAATGTTTATGGCAGTCTGGATGAAAAAAATAAAGAGCTTTTGACTCTCGCCTATACAGACGCCTTGACTGGTATAAAAAATCGTCGTGCCTTTAATGAACACTGGCGACAGGTCTGTCATATTGCAGAGAATTCCCGCTTACACATCTGTATGATGTTATTTGACATTGATCACTTTAAGGCCATCAATGATAGCTATGGGCATCAGGTCGGCGATGAGGTATTAGCTGTTATTTCCAGAGTAATAAACGACGAATTTCGTAAAAACGAACTGCTTTACAGATTAGGCGGAGATGAATTCGGTACCGTGATCATTAATTGTGATGAGAAGACAGGCTTTGAAATTGCTCATCGTTGTAATGACAGCGTATCCCGATTTAACTTCAGATCATTGGGAATAATGGAAAAAGTACAGGTTAGTGTGGGAATATCGTGTACTCAATCAGGCAACAAATCGGATTTAGATAATCTTAGCTGGCAGGCGGATTCAGCTGTTTTCCAGGCTAAACGGCCAGGTAAAGACAGTGTCGTTGCTTATCGGCCGGAAATGGAGGAGTCTTCTCGTAGTCTGTTTTCGAACTGGATGTATTCTGCTGTTTTTAATGCGATTGAAACTGGCAAAGGAATCAAAATTTTTTATCAGCCGATTATCGATCTAAGTAATGATCGTATTAATTATTATGAATCTCTGGTGAGAATTCAATATAAGGATGAAATAATACCCCCCAGTCATATTTTTCCAATTATCTCAGCACGAAACCTTGATATAGAAATGGATCAGGTGATCGTTAAGGCAATACTTGATGATCTTGAAAATCAACGCATACCTGCAGGAACAGGGGTTTCCATAAATCTGTCCGGTCCATCGGTGAGCAGTACTGAGCTTGTCAACTGGCTGCAGCCATTGAGTAAGTATCTCAAGCAATATAAATTAGTGTTTGAAGTGACTGAAACGGCATTGATAAACCAGATGTCTAAGGCAACAGAAAATCTGAACAAGCTTAAATCGATGGGGTTTCTGGTCGCTCTTGATGATTTTGGCAGTGGTTATTCATCGCTTCGATATCTCGGCAGTATGCCTGTGGATATTGTGAAATTTGACATTTCACTTATACAGGATCTGGAAAACCCTAAGCAACACAAACTCATTCTTAATCTTTGCAAGATGATTAAGGAGGTTGGTTATGACATGGTTGCAGAAGGTATTGAATACACAGAAACACATCAATGTGTTATTCATGCCGGCTTTGATTATGGCCAGGGTTTCCTTTATGGAAGGCCAAATGAAAATTTTAACTCTATTAAGCGGCAGTGAATTAAAAAATACTTCTGTTATGGCAAGGGGCTGTTATTTGCAATAGCTTTGGATTGGCCAAGCTTGTTAGTGCTGTGCTTTTTTTGCTTTGCTCATTTGTCGGGCAACTTTTAGCGCATAGTCCAGACTGCTTGTGCTGGCCTGGCCGGTGCCGGCGAGGTCCAGTGCGGTGCCATGATCGACAGAAGTGCGAATGATAGGCAGTCCCAGAGTCACATTAACGGCTTTGCCAAATCCCTGATATTTAAGTACCGGCAAGCCCTGGTCATGATACATGGCCAACACAGCATCGGCCTGTTGCAGATTTTGTTTAGCAAACAGGGTGTCAGCAGGCAAGGGCCCCGTTAAATTGAAACCTTCTGTTTTTAATTGCTCTATCAGGGGAATAATAATATCAAGTTCCTCTCTGCCCAGATGACCACCTTCTCCCGCATGAGGATTCAATCCACAGACAAGAATATGGGGGCAAGCAAGACCATATTTTGTTTTCAGATCATGGTTCAAAATGGTGAGCACCTGACGTAAACTGTCTTTTGTAATTGCCTGAGCTATATCTTTTAATGGCAGGTGAGTGGTCGCCAGAGCAACTCTCATTTCGTCGGTAGCCAGCATCATGACAACTTTTGGCGTTGCAGTTTGTGCGGCCAGGTATTCAGTATGTCCGGTAAAAGGAATACCCGCTTCATTAATAATACCTTTATGAACCGGGCCTGTAATCAGCGCATCAAAAGTATTGTCAAGACAACCACGAATAGCCAAATCCAGTGTTTTTAATATGTAGCCGGCATTATTAACATTTAATGAGCCAGGTATTGCTGTTTCTGGAAGTGGTACGGGTGAATAGTAAAGCGTGCCTGAGCCCGATGCAGCTTGAGCATTTTCATCAAATTCAATGAGTGTGAGCGGTAGGCCCAGAAGCCTTGCCCGCTCATAAAGCATGTCAGGATCAGCCAGTAATACCATTTGAAAGTCATGTGCCTGTTGAGCGTACTCAATGCACAGATCGGGGCCAATTCCCGCAGGCTCACCCGGGGTGACTGCTAATTTATCCATTTTAAGACAGATTCCTGATGCCTTGATACATATTCAAAGTACTAAATAAGTGTTCCACCAAAAGTAGGCCCCATGAGGGGAAATAGTGATTATTCATTATTTAATGATCCGCATCAGAACCTGGCGTTTATTATTGTGCTCGGACTACGTCAAATCGCCCAATAATAAACGCCAGGTTCTAATGCTCATTGTTCACTGTTTCCCCTCATGGGGCCTACTTTTGGAGGAACAGTTATTTAGTTATTATCGAGACGGATTTCAATAAATGCTTCATCACGAGTTCTGCGATAGAAAGCTTCTTTTTGTTCCTCAACCTTACGTGCTTTAATGGCCTTGCGAACTTTTTCCTGAATAATTTCATCAGCATCATCATGGGTTCTACGCCCTAATACTTCGATAATGTGAAAGCCAAAGCTTGTTTGTACTACTTCACTGATTTCCCCGGGCTGCAATTTATCCATTGCCTCTTCAAATGGCGGCACCATTGTGCCTGGTTTAGTCCAGCCCAGGTCACCGCCTTTTGTTGCTGAAGAAGTATCCTCGGAATAGGCTTTAGCCATGGTAGCAAAGTCCTCACCATTTATAATACGGCTACGGATTTGATTTAAATGCTTTATGACGCGTTTATTATCATTAATGATAGTGGTTTTAATCAGGATATGACGTGCTTGAGTTTGAGTGACCTGGTGAGTCTGACCACCTTTTTGCTCAACAATGGTAATAATATGAAAGCCGCTTGGACTGCGTATTGGATCTGAAATATCCCCTGTTTTCATAGAAGTGATAGTTTCAGTAAACAGAGTAGGAATTTCACCCGATTTACGCCAACCCAGATCACCCCCTTCAAGGGCATTTTGTCCATCGGAGACGGCCAGGGCTGTTGATGAAAAATCACTGCCTGCTCGTAAAGTTTCAACTATCTTGATAGCTTTGGCATGTGCTTTTTTAATGGTCGCAGGGGAAGCGGGTTCTGGTATAGCAATTAAAATATGTTTAATGTGATAGGCTTGCTCCAGGCCGCCTTGTTTCTCCATATTGAAGAGAAAGTTTTTAACTTCCTGATCAGAAACAGTTACTTTGTTAAT
>JAPVVU010000145.1 GCA_028571885.1 Gammaproteobacteria bacterium
CATGACTCATATTAGCTAAAAAATCACTTTTAAACTGACTGGACTGTTCCGATTCTTCTTTGGCTTTTTTTAGGGCCACTTCCATTTTTATTCGTTCAGTTAAATTAACAAACATACCCAGATTTAATTTCTGATTACCCAGACGAATCGGTATAGCAGATAACAAACCAGTCACGACATCCTGGTTATCCGTACGAAAATGAACCATAATATCTTTAGCGAATCCTTTTTCTTTAAGGCTTTTCAGAACAAGTTCTCGTTCTTTAACATCATCATAGAATTCACCCATGTTGCGGCCAGTGACTGTATCATCCTCGATTTGAAGCTCCTTAGCCACATGAGGATTTGCTTTTATAATAACGCCTGTCTCATCTGTTAAAACGATAGCAAGAGGAATCGTATTGATGATTTTGTTTAGTTGCTCCTCACTTCGAGTAAGTTGTATTTGCTTACGTTTGGTATAAATTATCCACACAAGACTCAACAATAATAATATAGATGCCCCGAAGATTATTTTTTTTACAAGCGTATTATCAACATTAATATTGTATTGAACTGACAGCCATTTTTGTTTGATTTGTGTTTTTTCCTCCACTGAAAGTGCGCTAAGAAACTTATCCAGAATTGAAATCAGCTCAGGCCAGTCTTTTCTGACGCCCATTCTCAAGTCATAGGTATAAGGCGTGGTCCCACCCACTTTAACGTTTGACATTCCATGCTTTGTGATCAGATAGCTGCCCACAGTCAGGTTACCCACATAAGCATCCACCTGACCAAGAGACACTTTTTCCAGTCCTTCTTTCGTATTTTTCACTTCAACTAAATTAATTTCCGGATAATCTCGCTGCAGGTATTCTTGCGTCACATATGCTTTTTCCACTGCAACTGTTTTTCCATATAAATCGGTTAATTCTGTGGTCAATGTTTGTCTTTCCCTGACAAAGATGACAAATGGGAAATTTAAATAGGACTGTGTAAAATTAAGGTATTGTTCTCTGTCTTGTGATTGCATTAAAGCCGGAATCATATCCAGTTGTTTTATTTTTGCTTTTTCTATTACTTGATCCCAGGATAAATTTTTAATGGGCATCATGGTTAATTCCAGTGAACGGGACATCACTTTAATAAATTCAGCGGATAATCCCTGGTAGATGCCTTTATCATCGACAAATTCAATTGGCGGCCATGACTCATCAATGCCCAGTCGGATATCAGGATGTTGTTCTAACCAGTGACGTTCTGCTGCCGTAAGATTCAGTCTTGCGGAAATATTTCCAGAAAGCTCTGAAATACCTAACCAACGCTGATAGATTTTTTTACGCTGCTCAACATCAATCTCTGCAAGCGCTTTATTCAGTATTCCAACCAGAGGTTTCCATTGACTATCCTGATGAACAGCAAATCGCTGAGGTGCCGGACCCAGATCAGGCTCACCTGTGAATTCAATATTTGTAATTTGATGCTCCTGCATAATCCACTGAGCAACAGCACCATTGCCAATGTAAGCATCTGCATTGCCCCAGGAGACTTCTTTTAATGCTTCAAGCGTTGATTGAACAGGCATAAGTTTAATGCCTGGATATAGTTTTTGCAGTTGCTTCATCGTAGAAAAACCATTTTCAATTGCAACAACTTTGCCAAATAATGCTTCAGCAGAACGGTAGGCCTGGGCATTTCGTTTTGAAATAATCACTTTGCGGACGGTAAAAAAAGGATCGCTAAACCACAGGTCATTGGAACGTTCAGGTGTTTTTACGATAGAGGTCGCCAGATTTAGTTCTCCCTTTCTAACTTTGGCTAACATGTCTTTAAAGGTAGGACCCGCAACAATATTAAATTGAATTCCCAGCTGCTGGGCTATATTTTCAATAAACGCATTTGCGATACCGGAATGATTCCCCTCAGAATCGATGAAATCAATAGGAGGCCAGTTGCCATCGACACCTATATCAATAATGGGATGCGTTTTAACCCATTGTTTTTCTTCTTCTGTCAGATTAAGTTTCTTCGATAATAATATCTGATTCAACTTAAGTTTATTCGAGGATTTTTCTAACCAGTACTGCAAAACAACACGGCGATCTTCTTTTGTAATTAAAGACAAGTTTTGCTTAATGATATTCAGAAGTGATGCATTATCTTTTCGAACAGCTGCCTTATAAGCCCTGGTATAGAGTGCAGATTCAAGTTGCTTATAGCCTGATGCTTTATAATTGGGCTCAGATTGCTTCTCATTCAGGTAATAGTTTAAATAATGAACTTGAGTAACAAATCCTTGGATATCACCCTTTTCAGCAGCAGCAAACATAGTCTGATAACCATCAAATAAAATTAACTTTAATTCCGGGTGGTGTTCACGCAGATAATGTTCATGAAAACTACCACGTGTTACACCTAAAGAATGTGTTTTAAAGTCATCAATAGAGCGTATTGAATCTAATGAGTGTTGATAAAAGATATGATAGGGGCTGTCGATAATGGGGGCGGAAAAATCAAGAAACTCGACACGTTGTTTATTTTCAAACAGCCCTGCATTAATGTCTGCTCGACCATCTGCAAGCATTTTCTGAGCGTCTTCATTGTAAGCACCGATAAAATGAACAGGAATCCCGGCTTTAATTGACCAGAGTCGCCATATGTCAATTAAGATACCATCTGCATTTCCCTCTTTATTACGAAATTGCATCGGCGCACTATCAAGATGGTATGAAATCTTTACTCCCTTTGAAGTGAGTTCAGACATTGCAGCTGATTTTTGTTCTATATTCTGATACTGAAAGGAATTGTCTCCACTTACTTCAGCGAGCAGAGAATTCGGGAATAAAACAAGTAGAAAAAAGAAGCTCAGTAAAGAAAAGTGTGATTTATTATAAAAAAAAGTCTTATAAAAAAAGAGCGCCTTCATTATTTGTCTCGTTTAGACTAAAACAATAAAAGTATAGGAAAAAATGCTTTAAATGCCAGTTTTCCTATAAAACAAGACAAATATTGACTCTTCAGGGCTCTTTCAATGAGTTCTTTAAATGAGTTTTGAGAAGCGCTGGCTTTCTTCATCAGGTTTGATATAACGATCAAACACCATACAGATATTACGAATCAGCAGGCGTCCCCTTGGGGTAACTTGAATCGACCGCTCATCCATGGTGATCAGGCCATCTTCAACCATTGTTTTATAACGCGCCAGCTCTTCTGCAAAATAGTCATTAAAGTTAATATCAAAGCGTTTTTCGATATTCTCAAAATTCAATTTAAAATGACAGATAAGCTGCATGATCGCCTCACGACGGATCAAATCATCATTATCAATTTCCACACCTCTGAAAATAGCCAGCTCACCGTTATCAATTTTGGCATTATATTCATCAATAGTTCGCGCATTTTGAGCAAAACTATTGGCTATGGTGCCGATAGAGGTAATACCAATACCGACTAAATCACAATCCGCATGTGTCGCATAGCCCTGGAAATTCCGATACAGTTCGCCATTTTTCTGAGCAATGGTGAGTTCATCATCGGGTTTGGCAAAGTGATCCATACCGATATAGACATAACCTGCATTGGTGAGTTTTTCCATGCAGTGTTTAAAGATTTCCAGCTTAGCTGCAGCCGACGGTAATTCATCTTCATTTATTCGACGTTGTGGTTTGAAGCGCTCCGGCAGGTGTGCATAATTAAACACCGATACCCTGTCAGGACTGATTTCTATCAATTCATCCAGCGTCTGGTCAAAGCTTTCAACGGTTTGCAGGGGCAGACCGTAAATCAAATCAACACTGATGGATTTAAAATTTTCTTCTCTGGCTGCAGTCATCGCCGCCAGAGTCTCTTCACGACTTTGAATGCGATTGACGGCTTTTTGTACTGCCGGGTTAAAATCCTGCACCCCCAGACTCATACGATTAAAGCCCAGCTCTCTGAGTAATTTAATACTCTCCCGACTCACTTCACGAGGGTCAATCTCAATGGAATATTCGCCCGAATCATCATCATGCAGGTTAAAATATTTGCGGGTCACGGCCATAAGTTCGCGCATTTCATCATGACTGATAAAGGTGGGTGTACCACCGCCCCAGTGCAGCTGATCGACCTTACGTGACGGATCAAACAATTTGGCCTGCATCTCAATTTCTTTGTAAACACGCTCCAGATAAGGCGCAGCCTTGGAACGATCTTTAGTGACGACTTTATTGCATCCACAGTAAAAACAAACGGTATCACAAAATGGGATATGAAAATAAAGTGATAATGCTTTTTTAGACTGATTCGATTTTTCAGCAAATTTTTTGTAGGTTTCAGCTGTATACTCTTCACCAAACTGCACTGCGGTCGGATATGAAGTATAACGCGGTCCCGCTTTGTCATATCGTTTAATGAGCTGTGGATCAAACTCGACATTTGCCATAATTAATTATCCTGATAAGCCTTTAATCTAAATAAAGCATGTTTAGTGACGTGAAATAGAAATAGCTCCATATTATGCCAGTTTAGGCATAAGGAAACCAGCGACTAATCCTTACTGCCGAATGGGTACTTATCATCATCAAAGGAACGCACCCACTGTGGGAAATTAACCACCATGATAATAATGACCAGTCCTGTTAAAAAGGCTTCCGGATAAATCATGAGAAATATATACGGGGTGTATTCATAAGTGATGTAATCATAGCTGTAGGCACCAGCTGCAACCATGAATAGCGATGCAATAAAGACAGTGAGTGCGACAGTCAAAGCCGCGTTGGCAAAGGCACCGACAAAAAAATAAATAATAAAATGGTTATTCTGTATGCGTTCAACAAGCGATAAAATAATTGAGGAAATAATGACGGGTATAACCCCCATTAATAGCACATTAACAGCTAATATCTGCCACTCAAGCACATCCGTCAGCACCAGAGCCAGCACTTCAATTAATATCCCAAGAATCGCCAGTTGCCAGCCGAACATGAGGGTTAACAGGGTTGCACCTAAAAAATGATATTCCATGCCGGCACGAATACCGGCTTTCATAAACCAGAGCAGCATCAGGCCGACACAAACTGCCATAAAAATATTATAGTTTTGCGCAAACCAGTTTCGCGGAAAGGTATAGTAAATAAGGAACAAAACCACTAATAACAAAAAGTCAGCAATCAGAGTCCATGCTGTCGGCACCAGAGTCAATGTCAGATTCATAGAAATGCACGCCTGAATTAGTCTAAAAAAACCTCAGTAAGCCTTGCTCAATCTACCGATAAATTACGTTTTTTCGTAATTATTCAGTATATTTACCAGCAATAACCATTGCAGGTCTATGCTCACTTGTTTTTAAGACTTTGAAAACAAGCAATCATAGCCCTTTATATATTTCACGGTGAGTAGTTACGTTTTTTCAAACATAATATCCCAGACACCATGTCCCAGGCGTTCACCACGTCGTTCAAACTTGGTGGTCGGTCGATAATCGGGCCGGGCTATATATTGACCATCTGAGGCACAATTTTTAAAACCCGGGGCTTGCTTCATTGTTTTCAGCATCTGCTGAGCATAATGCTCCCAGTCAGTTGCCATGTGGAACTGGCCATGGGGTAATAATTTTTTTCTCAATAATTGTATAAAATCATCCTGAACAATGCGTCGCTTATGATGGCGTCGTTTGTGCCATGGATCAGGGAAAAAGAGGTAAACAGCGCTGAGGCTGTTGTCGGGAATTTGCGTTTTTAACACTTCAACTGCATCAAACTGCATCACTCTGAGGTTAGTAAGTACTCGCTCACCTATATTGCCAAGCAATCGTCCCACGCCTGGTCGATGTACCTCAATGCCGATATAATTATTCTCCGGATGACTGGCGGCGATTTCAATGAGTGAATCCCCCATGCCAAAACCAACTTCCAGAATGACGGGCGCCTGGCGGCCAAACAATTGTTCAAAATCAAGCATCGCTGCACCATCTTCAAGACCGCCTTCAATACCCCCTTCAATACCATAGACAGACCAAAGCTCAGTAAAGGCTTTTTCCTGGCCGAATGTCATCCGGCCAGAACGCACCACATAACTCTTGATGGCGCGAGGGTGCTTTATACGGCCTGAGTTACTATTGCCCGATTCATTGTCGTTAGAGCCTTCAGCCATAAGATGAGCCTTCGGCCACAGAAGAGCCGTCAGCCACTCGAAATTTTGTCATTAAAAGAAAGTACCATCTATTGGAGAAGAAGCACTGGCATAAGCTTTTTTCGGCATCCGCCCGGCTAAAAAGGCTTCACGACCAGCCTCAATCGCCTTTTTCATGGCAGAAGCCATCAGAACTGGATTTTTTGCGCCAGCAATGGCGGTGTTCATCAGTACAGCATCACAACCAAGCTCCATAGCAATGGCGGCATCAGAAGCAGTACCAACACCCGCATCAACAAGAATAGGCACATTGGCATTTTCTATAATCAGACGAATGTTATGGGGATTACAAATTCCCAGTCCGGAACCAATCAGTCCAGCCAAAGGCATTACGGCTACACAGCCCATTTCTTCCAGACGTTTGGCAATAATGGGATCATCACTGGTGTAAACCATTACTTTAAAGCCATCTTTAATCAGCACTTCTGCTGCTTCAATGGTATCCACCATATTAGGATAAAGTGTTTTCTGATCACCCAGTACTTCAAGCTTAACCAGATCATGTCCATTCAGAAGTTCACGTGCCAGCTGACAGGTTCTCACTGCATCTTTTGCGGTATAACAGCCTGCTGTATTGGGCAAAATAGTATATTTGTCTGGAGAAATCACATCCAGCAAATTAGGTTCATCAGGATTTTGTCCAATATTGGTACGACGAATAGCCACAGTAACAATTTCAGCACCACTTGCCTCAATTGCATCACGCGTCTCGTCCAGATCTTTATATTTGCCTGTACCCACTAATAAACGTGAATTGTACGCTTTATCAGCAATGATCAGCTTATCATCTTGCATATTTTGTCCCAGTTTTTATAAGAAGTTTTAAAACATCTTAGAAATTTAGAAAATGTATTATCCTAAAAAAAACGCTAGAAAACTACTATAGATTGACAGGATTATTATAAATAACCTCAACCACCACCAATAGCATGGACAATTTCCACTTTATCACCGTCTTTGAATGAATAATCAGCATGACGGCTTTTAGAGACAATTTCTTCATTTACTTCAACCGCCAGACGTTGTCCGACAATTTCCATTTCAGCCAATAAGTCCTGGACTGAACAGGTATCAGCAACCTGTTTAGGCTCACCATTTACAAAAATTTTCAAAAAAAACTCCTTATTTGATATAAAACAGCCAACCCGAGGCATATTCCTACTGCGGATCAGTCAAAATATATGTTATATTTTACACGGAATTACGAAAACCGGGGTAAATTAAATACTCTTTCCAAGGAATAAATTGATGGCAGCAGCAAGCACCCAAAATGGCATAATAACACCAGAACAAGCAGGTACATTAGATGGTCTCTTTTATGAAAGAACCATGCGCTCTGCTGACCAGGTC
>JAPVVU010000146.1 GCA_028571885.1 Gammaproteobacteria bacterium
GTTACATATACATGACATATATGTAGGAGAGGTATTACATTATAGGGAATCTTTAGACTTTGATTTGAATGCAGCAGCAAGTTAAGGATTTGTAATTACAGAGACTACTAGGTTATTTTTTAGTAACTATTCAGCGTATTATTTATAAAGAGCCTGTGGTTGCTTATTTTTCTGACTTTGATTGTCTGAGCGCAGCGAGTTCTCAACGTCAGAAAAATAAGTGACCATGGGCTCAACAGTGGTCATTAAGAAATATACGCTGAATAGTTACATTTTTTATTTAGTAAATTTTATATTATGGCAGATGCCGAAAAATATAAATAATGGTAGACAGGTCAATAAGATCACAGGTCTACCCCTGTTTGAGGTGAAATAAGCAGAAAAAACTTAACGCGCAATCCCGTTAACGATTTGTATTTGCCATTGCAGAGAGCCATCAGCATCTAATAAAGAGCCAACAGCCTCTGATAAAACATCATCATCAAGCAATATATAACTTTCAATATGACTGCTCTGCTGTGGTGCTAATCTTGTCTTGATTGAGTGTTCTTTTTCTATAACTAAACGACAATTTTCAAATTGTTTATCTGTCGTTGACTTAAATGACGCCGGACATTGATAAAATGAAATCTTAATATTAATGGACTGTAAACGATATCGCTGAGATTTATTTTTTAACTGGGCTGTTAATTTGTAGTTGTTTCCATAGGCCAGGCTATGAGAAAAATCTGATAATTCAATTTGTTCCAGTGGAATAAGATGCTTCCTGTTTTCTTCTCGCTCGTCCTGTTGAAAATAGAAAAAAAGTGCTGTGACTATCATCAGTAGAGACAAGGCAATCATTACTTCGCCAAAAACGGGTTTCTTTACTGTAATATAAGCCAATAAAAAAATGACAACTAATGCAACAACAGCACCGATCACAAATCCCATTTGATGACTCCATTTGTATCTTGTTTAAGGGCGAATTTATTCACATACATTTTGTAAATAGTTAGTCGTTTTCCAAATTCACACGGCGTTGTTGTACTGCATCAGAAAGTTTAGTTAAAACTTCAAAGCTGTCTTCCCAACTAATACAGGCATCGGTAATACTCTGCCCATAAACGAGATTTTCTTTGTTTGTACAATCTTGACGACCTTCGACCAGATGGCTCTCTATCATAGCACCAATGATACGCTGCTCACCTTCAGCCACTTGCTGAGAAACATTTTCTGCAACATCAATTTGTTTTTTGAATTGTTTCTGGCTATTTGCATGACTGAAATCGATCATAAGATTCGGTTTTAGAGACGAGTTCTCCATTTCTAATGCCACTTTTTCAACATGCGATGCATCGTAATTAGGCTCTGCCCCGCCACGTAAAATTATATGGCAATCTTCATTCCCGGAAGTAGAAAAAATTGCTGACTTACCCTGCTTGGTGACTGATAAAAATACATGAGGACGACTGGCTGAAGATATAGCATCAATTGCAACTCGCACACCGCCGTCAGTTGCATTTTTAAAACCCACAGGACAGGATAAACCTGACGCTAATTCTCTATGCACCTGGCTTTCTGTGGTTCTGGCCCCAATTGCTCCCCAACTGATCAAATCGGCAACATATTGAGGTGAAATGAGATCAAGAAACTCAGTGGCAGTAGGAATGCCCATATCATTAACGGAAACCAAAAGTTCACGGGCAATACCCAACCCTTTGTTAATTTCAAACGTATCATCAAGCCCAGGATCGTTAATTAAACCCTTCCAGCCGACAGTTGTACGAGGCTTTTCAAAATAAACCCGCATTATAATTAATAAATCATTTTCCAGTTTTTCACGAGCTGTTTTTATTAGATGAGCGTATTCTTTAGCAGCTTTAACATCATGAATTGAACAGGGACCGATAATGATAATCATACGATCATCTTCCCCGGTTAAGATATTATGGATTGCCTGCCGCGTTTCAGCAACCGTGTTTTGGGCATTTTCAGTGCTGGGAAACTGCTTATGAATCTCTTCAGGTGCAATAACCTCATTTATACCTTGAATACGCAAATCATCAGTTATAATTGTCATACTATATTCCAACCAGCCAAAATCAGACTACCTGGAGCCTGTCCAGGATGTCATTAAAAAGCCATAAATTTTAATGATGTAATAAAAACGAGAAATTATAACACAATCTAAAATTGATGAATCCTCTAAACAGCTATCATTTAACAAAAAAACCGACATTATGTCGGTTTTCAGGGGGAAGTTTATTGTTAAATTAACTCACTCTCTTCAAGTTCGGTAACAATCTTTCACTTATTGAACTGAAACAACTTTATCACCCGATTGAATCCAATTATTAATACCTTTCTTCAAATGATAAACCTGCGTATACCCCAATTTTTTATCCAGGAAGTTTGAAACCTGTTGTGTACGATTTCCAGAGCGGCAAATTAAGATGAATTTATCACTTTTACCGGCAACTTTATCCAGTCCCGCCAACCATTTATCCATATTAAAATTACCACGAGCATCAAAAAAAGTCATAAGCTGGCTGCCATCAACAATACCAGTAGACTGCCACTCATCAGGTCTGCGAATGTCAATAACAGGTACATTCTCAGCCATAAGTTGTTTCATCTGCTCATTACTCAAGTTACCAACTTCAGCTGAAGCATTGACTGTTAAAAAAACAGATGCAAATAAGATAAATAATATAATGGCTTTAGATTTTGTACAATGAAACATATTCAGACCTTAAATTAAGAGTATTGCAGAGAATTTTAGCATATCCCCTTATTTCATGGAGAAAGATTTCCATATTAAAATTTTTTAGGTGAGTTATGTCACAAAGAGAATTTAAACTCCAGTCAATTAATGTTCACGAGTTTCCAGAAACTCAATTTCAGGCCAGCGTTCCATCGTCAGATTTAAATTGACTCTGGTGGGTGCAATATAAGTTAAGTCACCACCGCCATCAATAGCAAGATTGTCACTGAGTTTCTTTCTAAAGTCAGCCAGTTTGTTTTCATCTTCACAAATAACCCAGCGTGCTGTTTGAACATTGACGGGCTCAAAATCACAATCAACTTTATATTCACCTTTAAGTCGTTCTTTGACCACATCAAACTGCAGAATACCCACAGCACCAAGGATTAAGTCATTATTATTCAGAGGTTTAAATAATTGTGTTGCACCCTCTTCACTCAACTGATCTAAACCTTTCATCAAAGCTTTCATGCGCATGGGATCTTTTAAGCGTGCCCGTCTGAACAATTCTGGTGCAAAGTTTGGAATACCGGTAAATTTTAATTCTTCACCCTGAGTGAAAGTATCTCCAATACGAATGGTACCATGATTATGCAGACCAATGATGTCACCTGAATAGGCCGTTTCAACATGACTGCGATCCTGTGCCATAAAGGTAATCGCATTGGCAATTTGTATATCCTTAGCAATTCGTACATGACGCATCTTCATGCCTTTTGTATATTGGCCGGAACAAATTCGCATAAAGGCCACGCGATCACGGTGCTGTGGATCCATATTTGCCTGAATTTTAAAAACAAAACCAGTCATTTTATCTTCATGGGCATCCACAATACGGGTAGTGGTGGCTCGGCCGATTGGTGCCGGCGCATAATCCACAAAGGCATCGAGCATTTCATCCACGCCAAAATTATTGATGGCCGAACCAAAGAAAACCGGTGTTAATTCACCAGCAAGAAAGAGTTCCAGATCAAATTCATTGCTGGCACCACGAACCAGTTCGACTTCTTCACGTAATTCTTCAGCCTGATCACCGATTAATTCATCCAGTTTGGGATTATCAAGACCTTCAATGATTTCACCTGACTGGATTTTACCGCCATGAGTGGCACTAAACATGTGAACTTTATCATGGTAAAGATGGTAAACACCTTTAAAGCGTTTACCCATACCAATAGGCCAGGTAATCGGGGCGCAACCGATTTTAAGGACATCTTCTACCTCATCCATTAAATCAATAGGATCACGACCTTCCCGATCCAGCTTATTAATGAAGGTTAAGATCGGCGTATCACGTAAGCGACAGACTTCCATTAATTTGACAGTACGTTGTTCCACCCCTTTAGCGACATCAATCACCATAAGCGCAGAATCCACTGCAGTTAATGTGCGATAAGTATCTTCAGAGAAGTCTTCATGTCCAGGAGTATCCAAAAGATTTATCGTACAATCTTTATAAGGAAACTGCATCACGGATGATGTAACAGAAATGCCACGCTCTTTTTCCATGTCCATCCAGTCAGATGTAGCATGTCTGGATGCTTTTCGACCTTTAACTGTCCCTGCCATTTGAATGGCACCACCATAAAGCAGCAGTTTTTCAGTTAATGTCGTTTTACCTGCATCAGGATGAGAAATAATTGCAAAAGTGCGTCTGCGTCTTATTTCGTCTAAAAATTCACTCATGTTAAAAATCCAAATTAAAATTGTAAAATTTTTTAAAATAAACCAATTGTTTCGATTTAACGAAGGGATAAAGGTCTAGCTCCAGGCCAACTCACAGGCAAAGAGTTGTGCGTCTTCTTTTCCCTTTTTAGCGGGATAATAGTTAGGACGAATACCTAATTCATTAAAGCCCAACGTTTCATATAAGTGTATAGCGGCACGATTTGAAGCCCTGACCTCAAGGTAGAGGGTTTTACTGCCATTCTCCCGAACATGATTCATTAGCCAGGTTAAAAAAGCCTTACCATAACCTTTATTTTGATAGTACTGATCGATGCAAAGATTCAATAAATGCGCTTCATCCAGTACGGTACTGAAAATAATATAACCGCGTATTTCACAATCAACTTCATAAACAAAACAATGATAGCCCACTTTCAGACAGTCTGACATAATTCCTGGAGTCCAGGGATAGTCATAGGCTTCAGTTTCAATAGCCATGACAGGCTGCAGATCATATTGAGTCATTTTACGAATAAAAGAATTAATGTCCATTTCTGATTTAAGCCTGGTGTCAATCATTTAATCAGATTTTTTATCATGATTAAATCCTTTAATGCTTCTCGTTTATAAAGCGGATTTCGTAATAAATAGGCGGGATGATATGTCACCACGACAGGGTACTCTTTATCATTGATTTTAACGTAATGAATTTTTCCACGCAGCTCATTAAAGCATTTTTTACTGCGTAAAATTGATTGTGCTTGAATAGCCCCTAATACGAGTAAAACCGATGGGTTTGTTTGTTCAATCTGCCTATGCAGATAAGATGAACAATGACTAATTTCGTCTTCGCTAAATAAATAGTCTGTCAATGAATAACATTTAATGATCCCCGTAAAAAAAAAGTCGTCATTAGCATTGATACTTTGTAACATAGACTCAAAAAGCGGCATTGTTTGCTCAGTTAAATAATGTCCGGAACGATCTTCTTCTGCATTGGGTGGTTCACTGATAACGAAAACAGATGCGTTACTATTTCCCTGACCTGAAACCGCATTAAGTCGAGTTTGACGACTTGAACATTGTTTACAGTTTTTAATTGCCCGAACTAATTCTGAATCAAAGGCAACATCTTCAGAAATTATTGTACTGTCCTGAACACTTTCCTTAACAGCTTCTTTAATACTCTTTTCTTCTTGTGTCTTATCGAGTATTTGATCAATTGCTTCAGTAATAACGGGCTGAGACGTATTTTTAAAAGATTGAGACTCACTTACAACTGGCTGAGGCACTTGTACAACTGGCTGAGGCTCCTGTATAAGTGGCTGAGGATCCTCAACAATTTCAGGCAAACCATCGTCAAGACCATCAAGCCGCTCATTATCCAGGGCAGACTTTAATTGCCAGCTCTGAATGCCGATAGCATCAAGATATTGTTGTCTTAAATTATTATTCATAAGCCTTTAGCCAAATAAAAGAAAAATCTGTTCAGGATCATTAAAGCTGGGGATGAGCTCTTTCATCAGCCTGAATAAATTTATTTAGCGCATTGAGATAGGATTTGACTGAAGCAATCACAATATCAGTATCTGCACCCTGGCCATTTACCACTCGCTTTGATTTTTCCAGACGAACCGTCACTTCACCTTGAGCATCTGTACCACTGGTGATGTTATTAACAGAATAGAGTTTCAATACGGCTTCACTGCTGATAATTTTTTCAATGGCTTTAAAGGCGGCATCAACCGGCCCACCGCCTTCGGCATCTGCCGTCTTTTCTTCACCATTGACACTTAAAATCAAACTGGCATTGGGTGTTTCACCCGTTTCTGAACAGACTTTTAATGACACTAATTTAATTTGTTCGGCGTTAAAAGATGAAGTCGTTTCTGAAACCAGTGCCTGCAGATCATCATCAAAAATTTCATGTTTTTTATCCGCCAGTTCTTTGAAACGTGCGAATGCCTGATTTAAACTTTCTTCAGATTTAAACTCGATACCCAGATCTTTTAAGCGACTCTTTAAGGCACTCCGACCGGAATGTTTGCCAAGAACAATATGGTTTTCGTTCCAGCCCACGTCTTCAGCCACCATAATCTCGTAGGTTTCACGATTTTTTAAAACACCATCCTGATGGATTCCTGATTCGTGCGCAAAGGCATTGGCACCAACAATGGCTTTATTCGGCTGTACAGGAAAACCGGTAATACTGGCTACCAGACGTGAAGCAGGAACAATTTGTGTGGTGTCCAGTGTGGTATTGCAGTTAAAAACATCCTGACGAGTTCGAATGGCCATGACAACTTCTTCTAACGAAGCATTACCCGCACGTTCACCAAGACCATTGATAGTACATTCAACCTGGCGAGCACCACTTAAAACAGCTGATAGTGAATTGGCTACCGCAAGTCCAAGATCGTTATGGCAATGAACAGAGAATATGGCTTTATCTGAATTCGGGATCTTTTCTAATAAATTATGCAATAAAGCACCAAACTGATGAGGAATATTATAGCCAACCGTATCAGGGATATTAATCGTGGTTGCACCGGCATCAATCACAGATTCAATGACCCGGCATAAAAAATCCAGTTCTGAACGTCCGGCATCTTCTGGTGAAAACTCCACATTATCAGTGTGCTGGCGAGCCCTTTTAACTGCCGCAACAGCCTGTTCAACCACCTGATCGGGCGTCATGCGCAGCTTCTTTTCCATATGTATGGGTGAAGTGGCTATAAAAGTATGAATTCTGGCAGAATTTGCGCCCTTTAAGGCTTCTCCTGCGCGATCAATGTCTTTATCAAGTGCACGGGCAAGACCACAGACCGTACTGTCTTTAATGGTGTCAGCAACTCCTTTGACCGCTTCAAAATCACCCGGACTGGCGATTGGAAAACCTGCTTCAATGACATCAACCTTCATGCGTTCCAGCACTTTAGCGATGCGAATTTTTTCTTCTCTGGTCATTGATGCGCCAGGACTTTGCTCGCCGTCTCGCAAGGTAGTATCAAAAATTATTAATTTGTCAGACATATAACTCAGTTCCAGTTA
>JAPVVU010000147.1 GCA_028571885.1 Gammaproteobacteria bacterium
GCGGACTTTATCAAAAAAATAATGGCAAATTTCATTTTCATCAGTATCTGTAAGCACAGGAATTAATAAACCATATTTATTTTTTAAGGTAGAATCTTTGTCTATATTAACCATTTCAATCATAATATTATGACTGGATTCATAAGGATAGTTTAGCTGGTACATGTCCTCACATAAATGACAACCGTTTCGGTAGAAAAATTTGAATTGAGTCATAGGGTCCTTGTCTCAATTGATAATGAATCAGGCAGATAAGTCCTGTGTCTGTTTGATTTGACACGCCCATTCACTAGCGGGTAATTTTTTCAGAATAACAGGTTCATACTGATATTGATGGCCGTCCTTCCCCTGTGTATCCGTTTGAGAAAAACGTCGTGCAAGGTATAAGCCAATAAACAGACCAGTGAATGAAGCAACGATAGACAGCAAATCTGTTCCTTCAGGCCACCAGATTCTGGCAGCAAAAACGGATAAACCGCCCAATAAAATCATAATGACTAAAGGCAAAAAATAAATCAATAAAGAACCGTTCAGTAATGCCGATTCCTGCAAGCCTATGACTACCTTATCACCGCTCTTTAATAGAAAAGAGTCATCACCGGAGTTTGAGTTACGTGTATTTAAGCAACGAACCCGGGCAATCTTATTGCCTAATACTTTAGAAAGTAACTGAGTGCCGCAGCCATTTTTAACCGAACAATGGCCACAGGTAGATTGACGCTGAGTTTGCACCCAGACATATTGATCTTCACATTTAATTACAGTTGCCTGTTCTTCAATCATTCATTATATCCTGCATATAATACCTGTTATCAGTCTGAAAAATTCACTGAATAAAAATGAGTATTCATTTCCGGGAATTCACTATTGATTGTTTTTTGTTGGATTAAGGGAGGAATATTCATCTTCATATAATTTTACTGCATCAATAAAATGCAAAGCACTGACAATAGGGATAGCGCCAATAACTGTGACCTGATACTTTCCTATGGTTTTACCGGCGACATTAACAGGACCAAGTTTTACAACCCCGTTAATTCTTTTACTGGATTTTTTGCTGTCTTCAATAAAGATTGAAACAGTTGCTAAGCCGTCACTCAGCTGAAACTGGAAAGCTTGACGATCACTATCATTAATATAACCTTTTCGATATGAAACCGGTTCATAACCATCAGGCATTTTATTGATATAAAAAAACTGCTCAAAGGCTTTTTTCATTCCCTGAAATTGCTGATAGCACAAGTCTAATTGACTTAAATTCGATTCATTTAATAGAGTAGAGTTATTTTCCAACTCCGGGTCATTGTGTATTTTTATATCGGTAAAAAGATATTGTTCAATGACGTTATCCTTTTGGTCTACTAACTTATATTTTAATAAAGTGGCTGTCCTGGGTTCAAACCATAGCTGGTAACCATACCGATAGGGATCTTTATTTTTTATGTGTAACCCAATTGCTGGTGTGCCGGCAACAGTCACAACATCAGATAAGGTAAAATGATAATAGCGCTGTAATTGTTGGTAAAAATTATTAACACGAAATGGAAAACTCGAAGACATGGCTTGAAACTGGTACTGCCAATCGTTATTAAGCAAACAGTATTGATTTTCTAACACTCTGGCGCTTTTATTTTGCTTACTGTCCATCGGTACGAACTCTTCAACAACGTTTCCCTGTTCATTTTTCTTTCTATGGACTTTTATTGTTTGAATCTTATCTTCAAAAAAATAAACAAAGGTGCCATCAAATATTTGACGGGAACCATTTTTAACAAATTGCTGCAGGAGAGATTCAATTGATAAATTTGAGTGACCAGGCGCTTCTGGTTTGTCCTTAGAAGCAGGAGTAAAAACAGCGGCAGTATCGTTTTTAACAGCAGTTTGTGCCTCTGAAGTAGACATAAAAACTGTCATAATTAGTGTAAATAATAACCAGAAATGAAGATTCAAGCCTGTTAAATTTATGAACTTAAAGCTCATTTTTAATACCATATCTTATTTACCATACCTATAAATCTCAATAAATTAGCAGTGCCAGATTAATAACCATAAGGCTATTATATTGTTTTTACTCACTTATTTGGTAGGTAGCTGTTCGTATCTTAGGTTGCAGATTATAGGCAGCCCGACGATTTTCATGTTCATTTATATATTGTCTTACTTGTCTGGAAAGAACGGGGTCGGCCTCTATCCATTGATACTGTTGTTTTATAGTTTGATTGTTTATATTTGCTAAATCAGAAGCCGTAGAAGCGAATGACGCGGGTAAAGCAGAAGGCAACTGAATTAATGAAGGAACTGAATTGCTGATGGCATTATCAAAGGAAAACTGATTAGCTAATAAAGTGTCACCCGAGTGGTTTTTACCCGTATTTATTGCGCTATTATAGTTGTCATTTAAAGAGTCATTAAAATTCTGCAAAGTAAATAAGGTGACAAACATAACGGACGCTGCAACTGACAGTCCACTCAGCAATTTATTTTCAGCACTTTTCTTAAAGAAAGTTTGAAACCAACCGCTCTGAGGAATATTTTCAGTAATTCCCGATTGCAAAGAAACTGATTCAACTGAAAAATGGGCAGGTAAATCATTTAAAGCAAGAGTAATGTTATTTCTAAGTTCATCACAGGAGATGTTGTATTGCGGCTGTTCATGCAAATGGTCATTAATTAATTGCATTCGAATATATTGCTCTTTATATTCTGAATCATTAAGCAACGCATCAATAATTTGAGAAGTTTCAATATCAGGTTGTTCGGCATCAATAAATGCAGATAACATTTCATTCATATGTTGGTCATTCATATGTTGGTCATTCATATATTGGTCATTCATTTGCTGCCCGTTCTTTTGCTGTTTTTGTTCAGACATGTTCTTCTCGTCAACTATAAAAAACAAATAACATCTAATATTATTATGTTTAGCTTGTTATAAGATTCAAATTAAAGTCATTATCAAAGTAATGCTTTAATCTCATTATCAATAGCCTCCCTGGCTCTAAAAATCCTGGAGCGTACTGTGCCCACGGGACAATCCATAACTTCCGCAATTTCATCATAGCTCATTGCTTCAAATTCACGCAGTGTTATGGCAACTTTTAATTCTTCAGGCAATTCTGAAATAACCCGGTTAATGGCTTCTTTTATCTGCAGCGTCGCCAGATTTGCTTCAGGTGTCGTATTGTCGTGCATGGCACTACCACCATCATAAAACTCTGCATCAGCTGCATCAACATCCGATCGTGGTGGTCGTCTACTTTGTGCCGTTAAATAATTTTTTGATGTATTAATAGCAATGCGATAAAGCCAGGTGTAAAAAGCACTATCGCCTCTAAAACGGGGTATTGCTTTATAAGCCTTGATAAATGATTCCTGTACTACATCTAAAACATCATCTCTATCATGGACATAAGGCAAAACCAACTTGGCCAGTTTATGCTGATATTTTATGACTAAAAGATCAAATGCATTTTTATCACCCCGCTGAACCCTTTTAACTATCTCCAGATCAATTTTGTTTTGCGATTCATTATCGCTCATTAGTTTCCCATTTTTTCATTCGTGTTTTTTATTTGAAGTTCATCGGTCAAATCACATTATAAAACAAACTGCGGAAAAAAACTTGTCGAGACTGAGTCAATCAAACTGACTACAATCATTTCACGAAATTCGCTTAACCCTTAACTATTAACCCCTAACTCTATTTAAGCAGAGTACAAGAGTAAGTGACCTGAGTTTACAATAATAAAAAATGCCTCACAAATGAATAATTGCTCTTCCCTGACATTTAAGACATAAACAATAAAAAAAAGTTCCTTGTAGTATGTGAGTTTTATTGATTACTATCAACAAACATGAGATTAATCTAAAGACATTGATTAAAATTCTAATTAACAGTTATATTTGTCAAGATTATTAGGTTTAAGTCTCATTGTTGTGCATAATATGGATAATTTAAATTTTATGAATAATTATGAATACTGAGTGTTTCGATATAGTAATTGTGGGTACGGGCGCCGCTGGATTGACGGTGGCACTGGAATTGGCTGAAGCAAAGCAAACAAGCACACAACAATCTAAGAACAAACCCACAATTGCACTCATATCAAAAGGCCCACTCAATGAGGGATCGACCCTCTATGCCCAGGGTGGTATCGCTGCCGTACTGGACGAAGACAAAGATAGCATTGCTTCCCATATTCAGGATACATTAAATGCAGGCGCTGGATTATGCCACGAAGAGAGTGTCAAATTTACCATTGAACATGGCAAAGAAGCCATACAATGGGCAATAAATAAGGGCGTTAAGTTCTCTCGAGAAGAGAATGTTGATGACTATCATCTGACGCGTGAAGGCGGTCATAGCCATCGTCGGGTAATACATGCAGCTGATGCAACCGGGAAAGCCCTCTCTGAGGGTTTGCTGGCTCAGGTAAAAAAAACTCCAAACATTAAATTATTTGAACACCATATGGCGGTTGATCTTATTTTGTCGCCCCACTCTTCATTACAAAAAAAAGCAAAGCAGTGTGTGGGTATTTATTTACTCAATACTCAAACAAACCAGGTGACTGAAGTACCTGCTAAATTTACTATCCTGGCAACAGGTGGTGCCAGTAAGGTGTATTTGTATACCAGCAACCCTGACAGTTCAACGGGTGATGGTATTGCCATGGCGTGGCGTGCTGGCTGCCGGGTTGCTAATATGGAATTTAACCAATTTCATCCAACTTGTCTTTACCACCCCAAAGCAAAATCTTTTTTAATTACCGAAGCCTTGCGTGGTGAAGGTGCAAAACTCAAATTACCTGATGGTACGCCATTTATGCACAAGTTTGATGAACGCAAAGAACTTGCGCCCCGGGATATTGTTGCTCAGGCCATTGATTTCGAAATGAAGCGTACTGGATCCGATTTTGTTTACCTCGATATTACCCATAAATCGTCTGAATTTATTAAAGATCATTTCCCAACTATCTATAAGCGTTGCCTGACATTTGGTATTGATATTACCTGTGAACCCATACCAGTGGTC
The DNA here is from genome assembly GCA_028571885.1 of Gammaproteobacteria bacterium. Lineage (GTDB taxonomy): Bacteria > Pseudomonadota > Gammaproteobacteria > GRL18 > GRL18 > GRL18. The sequence goes on from JAPVVU010000147.1 coordinate 5,036, forward strand.
CCCGCTGCTCACTATACCTGCGGTGGAATCATGACTAACCTGGACGGGCAAACTGATATCGATAATTTGTATGCAATTGGAGAAACAGCATTTACTGGTCTGCATGGTGCCAATCGCATGGCCAGCAACTCACTTTTAGAATGCCTGGTCTTCGGCAAAGCAGCAGCTGATAAAATTAAAACTGAACTTCAGCACAATGAATGCGAACCACTATTACCTCCATGGGATGATAGCCGGGTTACAGGTTCAGAAGAAGTTGTTGTGGTTACCCATAACTGGGATGAATTACGGCGTTTTATGTGGAATTATGTCGGCATAGTCCGTAAAAACAAACGATTATTACTTGCCAAACAGCGGATCAAATTACTCCAGCGTGAAATTGATGACTACTATAGACAATACCTGATCAACAGCGATTTGCTTGAATTAAGGAATTTAGCAACAGTTGCCGAATTAATTATTAACAGCGCAATGAAAAGAAAAGAAAGCCGTGGTCTACACTACACCCTTGATTATCCTTATAAAGATGATCAAAAATTTCTTAAGGATACAATTCTGATACCACCCAACTATAAAAAAAAATAAACAAAAAAAATAAAAATGCTTTAACTCTTTCAGTCCATTGAACTTTTTTCAGACTCCATACTTTTTATCTGAGATTTTTTTGAAAAACTAATAAAACGCAGATGACGTTTTATGTCTCTGAACTTTTTACGATCAAGCCTGCCTGCGGTTAATAAAACTGAATGCTTATTAAAAAAACTGAAATTTCTTATTCTTGAAAAAAATGTACTCTCAGAATAATCTCTTAAATTACGTTCAGTCAAATTAAGGATAACCAGATGTTCGGTAAGAATAGTATCTTTATTAATATCTGCTTTAAAAATCTGAGAATTTTTTAATTGCACATAACACCAGCCGAGCTCCGTAAAAACTAATTTTTTTATTGAATGAGGATGGTTTAGAAGAATGTGTTTGCGCAATAATTGCTGACAATACCAGACAAGTACCACTGCAAGACACAGAAATTGCCCCCAGAATGAAGAAAATAAAGGCAATAATGGTAAGCAATACAAAGCAGTGAATAGAAGTAGAAAGAATAACAGATAGACTAAAATTAAGGCATAACTTAGACCGCCTTTGAAACCAGAGAAACCAGAGCAACCGCTAAAAATATCCGGGCATTTTAATTCAAGTCTTAACCCGCTGGCGGGTAGCTTCTCTAATTGTGCGGACAATATCCCTAAGTCCATAATCATCTGGCTCTTGTGTTCCCATAAGATAATCAAATAATACAGGATCGATGACCTTTAATAAATCCACAAACAATGATTTATCCAGATCAGACAATTGTTCATAGTCATATTCCAGAAAATCATTTAAAAATAACTCCAGTTCGAGCATTCCACGCCGACACTGCCACTTCAGTCTTTTTTTAGTTTGTAAGTTAGCTTCTATCATTACATCATGTTCTTCAGCATCAATTTTTTGATATTGCCAATCGCCTTTGTTGGATTGAGATGCTTCGGACAAACTTCTACACAATTCATAATACTATGACAGCGATATAATTTGTAAGGACCTTCCATGTCTTCCAGACGTTCATCGGTTGCCTGATCCCGGCTATCGGATAAAAAACGCCATGATTGTAATAAGGCAGCAGGCCCTCTGAATTTATCAGGGTTCCACCAGAAAGAGGGGCAGGACGTAGAACAACAGCCGCAAAGAATACATTCATACAAGCCATCAAGTTTATCTCGTTGTTCTGGTGATTGTTTAAATTCAACGTCAGGAATGGGATCTTTAACTATCAGCCAGGGTTTTACAGCCTTATACTGCGTAAAAAACTGTGTCATATCGATCACAAGATCGCGGATTACCGGCATACCGGGCATCGGACGAACGACAATAGGTTCTTTAAGACTATCAACCGAAGTAACACAAGCCAAACCATTGCTGCCATTGATATTCATGCCGTCAGATCCGCAGACACCTTCACCACATGAATGACGGAATGATAAACTTTCATCCTGTTCATTTTTTATCCTTAATAAGGCATCACGCAACATGGTCCCGGACTCAATATTATTTAACTCATAGTCTTGCATATAAGGCGTCGCATCTGTTTCAGGATTAAATCGATAAATGGTAAAATGCATTAATAATATCCTATTTAGGTGCCTTAGAGATAAATGAATAGTTACTCACTTTTGTAGCAATTTCCTTTTGAATAGTATTTGAATTACTAAATAGCTGTTGCGCCAAAAGTAGGCCCCATGAGGGGAAATAGTGAGCATTCATTATTTAATAATCCGCATCAGAACCTGGCGTTTATTATTGGGCTCGGACTGCGTCAAATCGCCAAATAATAAACACCAGGTTCTAATGCTCATTGTTCA
>JAPVVU010000148.1 GCA_028571885.1 Gammaproteobacteria bacterium
AAAAGCCTGTGGTTGCTTATTTTTCTGACGTTGATTGTCTGAACGAAGTGGCATCTCATAACAGAAAGCAAAGTCAGAAAAATAAGCAACCATAGGCTTAACACGGGTAATTAATACGCTGAATAATTACCTATTTTGTTTTATAAAAGGAGTTTTAAGGATATGCAAAAAAATGAAACAACATCTGTTGAACAACAGGAAAAAACTATTGATATCAGTCGGCGTGATGTATTGCTGGGTATAGGCGCTGCGACCATGGCTTATGCAGGTTCTGCTTCTGCAGCAATGAAGGGGCATGATCACAGTAAGCATTCAACACAATTGGTCGGATTGATGGATGCAGTTAATGAATGCAACGATAAAGGTCGTCGCTGCACTTCACATTGTCTGGTCAGTTTCACGGAGGGTGATACGGAGCTGGCAGACTGCGCGAGAAAAGTGCAGGAAATGCAGGCTGTTTGCGGCGGTTTTGCTTACCTTGTCGCATCAAATTCGAGTTACTCTAAAGAGTATTCACGCGTATGTGAAAAAGTGTGCAGGGACTGTGCAAAGGAGTGCAGAAAACATGAGAAGCACATTGAGTGCGAAGCATGTGCCAATGCCTGTGACAATATCATTGATTCTATCAAACTCAGTTTTTCTTAACACTTAATAGCACAATGGTCAGGCACAATGGAATGGAGCAGCATTTTTCATTGTGCTCCATTCTGCCTCCTCCCCCCCACACAGAAAAATAAGCAACCACAGGCTTAACATGGGTAATTAATAAATACACGCTGAATAATTACATTAAATCTTGATTAAGCAATTTTGCAATGGTAGTACTATCTGGATATCCATCGGCAATCAAACCGACTGATACTTGAAATGCCTGAATGGCTTCCTGGGTCATTGACCCCATAATTCCATCCGGCTTACCTGCATTGAAACCAGCTTTATTGAGCTTTTCCTGTAAAGACAATATTGTCTGAATTTTTAATCGTGCCTGATTTTCGGGCAGGGAACTTAATGGCCTCAGGCCTGTAATTCTATCAGCGAGCAATCCAACAGCCAGTGCATAATGCTTGCTTCGATTCCAGTGCATAATGATATCGAAATTTGGGTATACCAGAAATGCAGGACCTGAATGACCCGAAGGGACTAAAACAGCAGCTTCAATATCAACATCAGGTAAGAGACTGCCACTAGCTGTGGTTGCTCCCAATGATTTCCAGACTTTTAATGGTTTCCAGTTTTTATAGCCTGTCAACTCATAGTGAAAGTCAACGGGCAGATTGACTTCACGCCCCCAGCGTTCACCCGTTTTCCAGCCCAGTTGCTGCAGATAATTGGCACCGCTGGCAAGTGCATCTTTTTCGCTTAACCAGAGGTTAATCTTGCCATCACCGTCACCATCGACTGCATATTGATAATAAGTCGATGGCATGAACTGGGTATGTCCCATAGCACCTGCCCATGAACCTTTCATCTTATTGGGCAGCAACGATTCCCGATCAAGTAATTTTAATGCCAGCAGAAATTCTTCAGTAAAAAATTCAGAGCGGCGCTCATCACAGGCAAGAGTCGCCAATGAGTTAAGTATAGAGATATTTCCGAGATAATGACCAAAGTTTGTTTCAAGTCCCCAGAATGCAATGATATATCGACCGGGTACACCATACTTACGAACGAGTAATTCAAGAAAATCACTATGCTTTTTTAATAATTGCCTGCCCTGTTTTATACGTGCAGAAGTGACTCGTTTATTCAGGTAAGTTGCAAAAGTCTCTGTGAATTCTGGTTGTGAACGATCCGACTTAATCACTTTAGGAAGATATTTTAGATCAGGAATAATGTCATTAATTATGGATTGTGACAAGCCAGCATTTTTTGCCTGTTTTTGCAGCTCATTTATGCATTGTAAAGGCAGCCCCTCGTTCTGAGCCATAACTTTGGATGAGAGTATGGGTGAGAGACAGAATATCATCAGAAAAATAATTTGTTTATTCATATAAATTACCAGTAGTTACTATTTTTAACGTGTGCCCCATATTTTGGCCACCGCTCTATCAGTACCAAGAAAGCCAATCAGAAAACTGATAAAACCAATACCGCCAAAGATTAACACCGGCAAGTAATAGCCCGGGTCTTTACCCTGTGCAACAAAAAAAACTGCAACAGCCATACCTGAGAACATACAGCCAATAAATATTAAAATAGCCCGATGAGAGGATTTATAGACAAATTCTTCCGTACCCGACTCAAAAATAGTTAGAATTGGTGAGAATAAAGCTCTTAATTTCTGTTTCATAGTGACTGACTCAATATTTTTTCTGATACATCTGGAAGACTTTGCATGTCTGCAGTATAAATGGGTATTTTAGCTGATTTTTTGAACAAACCAGTTGAATGTGCCAATACAGGTCACTGTGTCCTGACTGTCTTTAACATTAACATTAACTGAAATCGAAGCCCTGCCCTTTTTTCCTAATTGCTCATTAAATTTCTGTTTTGAGTTGGGGGAAATAGATGCTATTGCTGTAATGCTTCTCATTGCTGGTTTTTTGTACTTAACTTGTGACTCTCTTAAAACAGGTACTACTGTTCCCACCAGTTCAGGAAATTCCGTTTGCAAAATTTCACCGCTTGCAGTTTCAGCGAGTGTATATTGTGCGCCAGCATGGATCGTTTGCACATGGTTCTGCACTGTTTCATCAAATAATAACTCTAACAAATTATTATCATTCCTTTTTATACCCACTTTTTCAACAAATGGAAGTTTTGTTATATTCATGTTTTCCTGTTCAGGGGATTTAAACTTAAGTAAGCGACTGAGTTAAATTTATTAAAAAAGTGATTATACTTCATTATCGGCAAAAAAATCAGGATCCATAATTTCAATAAATTGTGCCATACTGAATATGTGTTCCTAAATGGTGAACACTGAGTCCTATATTCATCGACAGTTTCTGCCTCAGAAATGCTCACTATTTTGAACAGCTATTTAGAATTAGCATTGTTTCAGGCCTACAAAGAAGACGAGGAATATTATTTTAACTATTAAGCTATTAAGAGAGTCTCTATTATGAGCACTAATATCATCTGGTTTGAAGAACTCGGCAACAAGGATGTTGCAATTGTCGGTGGCAAAAATGCATCTCTCGGTGAGATGTACAGCAATTTAACCAGGGCAGATATTCACGTACCAAACGGTTTTGCAACGACGGCTGAAGCCTTCAGACGATTTCTTAAGCATAACTCTCTGGAAAAAAAAATTAATTATGAATTAGATAATCTTGATGTGAATGATGTTAATGCGCTGCAGCTAAGTGGGGCTAAAATTCGTCAATGGGTGGTTGCTGCCCCCTTACAGGATGATCTGCAAAAAGATATTATTGCCGCCTGGGAAACAATGAATGCATCCTACAGTAACAATCATAGCAATGATGAATTGTCTGTGGCTGTGCGCTCATCTGCAACAGCAGAAGATCTGCCTGATGCCTCCTTTGCAGGACAACAGGAAACTTATCTGAATGTTCGCGGCATTCATTCAGTATTGCATTATGTTAAAGAAGTTTTTGCTTCTTTATATAATGATCGCGCCATTTCTTATCGTGTTCACCAGAATTTTTCTCATAGTGACGTTGCCCTGTCAGCCGGCATCCAGCACATGGTCGGCAGTGATAAAGGTACCAGCGGTGTCATGTTCACCCTGGATACTGAGTCAGGTTTCAGAGATGTGGTTTTTATTACCGCCTCCTATGGCCTGGGTGAAACTGTGGTGCAGGGTTCTGTTAATCCTGACGAATTTTATGTCCATAAAAAAACCCTCGCCGCTGATCGCCCTGCGATTCTCAGCCGCAAACTGGGCAGTAAAGAAATTAAAATGATTTATAGTGATAAGCCAGGTGAAACCACCAAAGTAGTACCTGTTGATATAGCACAGCAGCAGCAGTTTTGCCTGAACGACGCGCAATTACATGAGCTGGCCCATCAAGCCGTTATTATTGAAAAACATTATCGCTGTCCAATGGATATTGAATGGGCACTGGATAGCGCAGGTCTGCTTTATATTGTTCAGGCTCGTCCGGAAACCGTCGCCAGTAGAGAAAAAGTGCAAGTAACACAACGCTACAAACTGATTCAGCCAGGCGAAGTGATTACCAGCGGTCGTGCCGTTGGAAAAAAAATTGGTGCCGGCAAAACCCGGGTTATTGATGATATCAGTGAAATGGATCAGGTTCAGGCAGGCGATGTGCTGGTAACCGATATGACCGATCCCGATTGGGAACCGGTGATGAAACGCGCAGCAGCCATTATCACTAATCGTGGCGGCCGCACCTGTCATGCGGCGATTATTGCCAGAGAACTGGGCATCCCTGCAATTGTCGGCTGTGGTGATGCAACTAAAATCATTAAACCCGATCAGCCTGTCACAGTGTCCTGTGCTGAAGGTGATACGGGCCTGGTGTATCGGGATATTCTCGATTTTGATATTGAAACCTCAGAAAACGTCAATATGCCATCTTTAAGTAATAAGATGATGATCAATGTCGGTAATCCCGGCCGTGCTTTTGATTTTGCAGCCATTCCAAACAATGGTGTCGGACTGGCACGTCTGGAATTTATTATTAACAATTCCATTGGTATTCATCCCAAGGCACTCATAGAATTCAATGAGCAGGAAGCCGATATTCAAGCTGAAATTGTTAAGCGTACTGCAGGTTACAAAGATCCCGTCAGTTTTTATGTAAATAAGCTTATTGAAGGGATCAGCACAATCACGGCTGCCTTTTCACCCAAGGAGGTCATTGTTCGCATGTCTGATTTTAAATCAAATGAATATGCAAACATGGTGGGTGGTTCACGCTATGAACCCGTTGAAGAAAATCCTATGATTGGCTTTCGTGGTGCTTCACGTTATATTGCTGAAGATTTCAGGGATTGTTTTGAGTTGGAATGTCTGGCCTTAAAAACAGTTTATGAGGAAATGGGTCTCACTAATTTAACCATTATGGTACCCTTTGTCCGAACGCTGGAAGAAGCTGAAACAGTCATACGATTATTAGCTGAAAATGGACTTGAGAGAGGTAAGAATGGCCTTAAGATCATCATGATGTGTGAAATTCCTTCTAATGCTATTCTGGCAGAAGAGTTTTTAGAATATTTTGATGGTTTCTCTATTGGTTCAAATGATATGACGCAATTAACCCTTGGCTTAGACCGTGATTCTGCTCTGGTTTCACACTTGTTCTATGAGCAAAACCCCGCCGTAAAAAAACTGCTTAAAGGCGCCATAGAAACTTGCCGTAAGTACAATAAATATATTGGCATTTGCGGTCAGGGGCCTTCTGACTATCCGGAATTTGCTCTTTGGTTAGTTGAACAGGGCATCAGCAGTATTTCTCTCACACCAGACTCTATAGTGCAAACCTGGCAATACCTTGGTAAAGAGCTGGGTAAAGAGCTGGGCAAAAGAACCGGGCCAGGAGAAGACTGAGGCAAATGCTCTGACTTAAATTGTTGCTGAATAAACCGATGGATACCAGTTAATGTTAAATGATCAAATGAAACAAACCATATTTTATCTTTCTGATAGAACGGGTATCACTGCTGAATCACTGGGGCAGACATTACTTTCTCAATTTGAGTCTATTGCATTTGTTACCCAGACTTTGCCCTATATTGATAATGAAAAAAAAGCCCTGGAAGTCGTTGAACTGATTAATCGAAATGCCCGGGAAAACGGCATCCGACCCGTCCTTTTTTCCACACTGGTGCAACCTGAAATAAAAGCAATTTTACATAATTCACAAGCATTGATGCTCGATGTCTTCGAGCATTTTATTGCACCGCTGGAACAGGAATTTAAAATTCACTCCTCCCACCGTGTGGGGAAAAAACATTCATCAGAAGATAAAGAAGCCTATGAGCATCGAATTCATGCCGTAAATTACGCTCTGAATACTGATGATGGTCTTGCAATTAAGCAATATAGCAAAGCAGACATTATTCTCCTGGGTGTCTCGCGCAGTGGTAAAACACCTACAGCGCTTTATCTGGCTATGCAGTTTGGTATTTACACCGCTAACTATCCCATCACCGAAGAAGATCTGGAAAACTATGAACTCCCCTCCTGGGCGTTACAATTTAAAGATAAGTTATTCGGTCTGGAAATTGATGCCAAACGTCTGCAGGAAATTCGCACAGAACGACGAGCCAACAGTCGTTATTCATCACAACAACAATGTGAGTTTGAAGTAAAAGAGATTAATAAATTATATACCAGAGAAGCCATTCCAACCATTAATACAACCACTCATTCCATTGAAGAAATTGCCACTAAAATTATTGCTCAAAGCAATCTTAAGCGTTAAGCAAGCCATTTCAGTGAGACTTTAATCATAGTTATACGAGGTATCAGCACTGTATCGTTAATGAATTAAAATAATGACTTTATTTTCTCTATGAGCTCAGGATCATCCCATTCAATGGCCGCATTGACGCCGTATTTAATTTTCCCATTTTTGTCGATGATAAACGTTGAAGGAAACATGATGACATTCCATTTTTTTGCAAAACTACCATCCTGATCAAGCAGGACGGGAAATTCCACATTTACTGTTTTCATAAAATCTATAATCGTTTTATTATCTTCTGCATAATTAATTGAAATAAGCTCAAACGGCAAACCTGACATTTCCTTTTTTAGACGGTTTAACGAAGGAATTTCCTGGACACAGGCAGGACACCAGGTTGCCCAAAAATTAATCACTGTCACTTTGCCTTTATAATCGTCTCTAATAACAGTGCTGCCATAGGCATCTTTTAATTTGATTGTAATGGGTGTATTCACACCTTTAAATTCTTTAAGAAAAACATCAATGCCACTTTTATCATTATTATATTTTTTAACAGGGACCGGTTTGGATGGCACATCATGTCTTTCCAGCACGGTAATCATTTTATTGATATCAGCAGGTAATTTTTTTAAATTATTGTGCATCGTGATGGTTGCTTCTTTAGTATAAAAAAGGCTCATCATATCGGGTAAAAACTTACTATAAACAGGGTTATCATGTTGCTCTAGCTTTTCCCGCAGTCGTTTAAACTGCCCGATAGTACCACTTCCTTTTGCCTGATAAATCATAATCGGTATATTAGTCGAAGAAACAATCGGCATAAATTCAGGCGGCAGACCAAGTGGAGGAATATAAGCGTAGGTATAGGGTGAAAAAAGAATTGCACCAATGAGATAGTCGCCAGTATTTTTTCTTTGCTGCCACTGATTTGCTCCTGTCAAGGCACTCAGTGCAGCATAGGAATCTCCCGCAACTATAATTTTCTTGCCTGTTTTTTTGTGCGCATATTCAATCAGATCAGCAATATATTGACCATCAAGCTGCTTTATCGACTGTGCACTTTGAGGCAGGAAAAGTGACTC
>JAPVVU010000149.1 GCA_028571885.1 Gammaproteobacteria bacterium
ACTTCGTTCAGACAATCAAAGTCAGAAAAATAAGCAACCACAGGCTTTTTGTAAATAATATGCTGAATAGTTACAAATAATTTATCCTTGAATCAGAAAACAACTATGTTATACACAACTATGTCATACACAAAGATTTTTACATCGTTTCATTTTCCGTTTTTTATAATGGCTGCAATTATTGGTCTATCGATAATTTCATGCTCAAAAACACCGGATGTTCGCTTAACTTTGTGTCAGGACCTGACCATGATGTTTCTAAATTCACCAGAAGGTCTTGAATGGAAGGACCACAAGCCTGTAATGAGAGGACTTGATGATCTTGAAATGCAGGTTTTTTACTCGATTTCGCAATCTAATGATGAAATATTGCATGATCAGGCATCCTGTTTTTATAAATATGAGCAGGATGAGATAGGTGTAGAGACATTCAATACACCCACGGCTGCTTACTCTGCTTATCCCAATAAAATGATATTAAATGGTAAAGTTGTGAATAAAAAAGCGCTTGCCAATACGGTTAATACGGTCATGTTAAACCAGGGTAGGAAAGCAATTATTAAAGCAAAAGAAAATGTTGAGGAAAGTATCGAAAAAATTAATCAAGAAGTTGAAAAGCAGTTAGAAAAATAGCTACGGGTTTGTAATAAATTACCATTTTTTTGTGACAAGTACGGTGTGGACCATTAGGGGTTGTCTAAAATGGTAATTTATAGATGAATGCTAATTATTTCATCATTGCTTCAGTCGCTTTTTGCATATCAACCGAATCGGAAGCTTTTTGTTTGTCGACAGAATCATAAGCTTTTTGATAATCAATGCCATCCGTGCCGACTGCTTCCATTGCTTTTGTTGTATCAACCGATTCAGCGGCTTTTCCCTTATCAACAGATTCATAAAGCTTGCCGTAATCTATTGCATGGGCAGATGTGATGCTCAATAAGAAAACGCTTATGATTAATTTTTTCATAATATTTATCCTTAATTTTTTTATAATACCAAGAATGATACTTGTATGACAGCTGAATTATATTGAGTTTTATTCTATTAGTCTAATGAAAGATTAATTCCAAAAAAACTGTTATTTGCCAGTGTAGACGCGGGATATAACTTTACACTGACAATTTTCTCTCCAGCCAAAATGATAGCCAATTTATATAGGACAGACTCTTTTTATGAAATTTAACTTTTATCATAAAATAAACATGAGCTTTGCTATTTTTTCCTGGTGTTTTTCCTCTGTCTTGTGGGCACAGGAAATAGAACCAAGACGTTGGGCCCACCTGCCGGTTGACTCAGATATTCTGGCCATCGCAACGGTTCACACCAATGCAGATATTGCCTTTGATCCGGTATTGAAAATTGAAGAGGGTGAAGTTGAAGCCGATACTGTTGTGGCCTCCTATCTGCGTTCTTTTGGTTTACTGGGAAAAACTGCGCGTCTTGATATTCGTGTGCCATACCAGAAAATTCAGTGGAAAGGTGTGCTTGACGGGCAAGCCCGGAAAGTTAATCGCGAAGGTATGGGAGATCCCTTAATTCGTCTGTCCGTGAATTTTCTGGGGGCACCTGCACTTAAAGGTGACGACTTTCGCAGTTATCGTTCAACTCATAAAACCGGTACTGTAGTGGGTGCTGCTCTGGGTGTTGTTGTGCCTCTGGGGCAGTATAAAAAAAATAAGCTGCTCAATATCGGAGGAAACCGCTATATTATCAGGCCGCAATTAGGTGCTGTTCATACACAAGGTTCATGGTCCTATGAAGTCACGGGAACTGTTAACTTTTTTACCGATAATAATGACTTTTGGGATGGCAACAAGAGAGAACAGGAGCCAGTAGCTGCAGTGCAGACTCATGTGGTGCATCTGTTTAAAAACCGAATCTGGGGCTCTTTGAGTGCCGGCTATGACTGGGGCGGGAAGACAACTGTGAATGGTATTAAAAAAGATGATAAAAGAGAGAACCTGTTTTTTGCCGTCAGTTCAGGTTTTTCTGTGACTAAAACAACCACCTTTAAAGTTGCTTATATCGGTGGTCGGACTCAAAAAGACATTGGTAATGATAGTGATAGTTTTGTTATGGCTTTTGCATACAGATTTTAATTATTTAAATAATACATTGATCTTATTGGCTATATTCATGTATTGTCAAATTGTTTTTGTAAAAGTAAATAACTATCAATGAAACAACAGAACATTATGCTCAGGATTCATTTGGGTGCATAAAAATCATAATTTCATTCACAAGTTCCAGAGTTCAATAGCAATGTTGCACTATTTCTTTGGTGCTGAATGTAGCAATAAATTAACATAAGAGTTGAGACGTAAATGGAAATAGAAAAAATACAGATTAGAGAGGTGATCAAAAAAGATCTCACTGATATTTTAATTCGCATAGCGCTTGTTGGATTTTTAGTTTTCATGAGTATGAAAATTTTCAGTCCTTTTATGGGATTGATGTTGTGGGCTTTGATTCTTGCAGTGACCTTATTTCCTTTGCATCAAAAACTGGCGAATAAACTAGGGGGGAAACAAGGCCGGGCGGCAACCATCTTTGTCTTATCTGGGATACTTTTTCTTGGTGTGCCGACAGTGATGTTAAGTGGTTCTATGGTCGATTTTGTCGAGAGAGTCCATACCAGCTATAAAAATGACTCTATAACAATAAAAGAACCTGCTCCAGGTGTTGCACAATGGCCGATTGTTGGCAAAAAAGTCTATGAAGTTTGGGGACAGGCAGCAAAAAATCTGCCTGCATTATTAAAAAAGTTTCGTCCACAGCTTGAAGTTTTTGCTAAGAGTGCTTTGGAATTTGCTGCAGGCATGGCAGGTGGTCTGTTTCAATTCCTGTTCTCCATGGTTATTGCCGGTATTATGCTCGCCTATGGCAAGTCAGGCAGCGAGAGCATGTTAAGAATTATTAATCGTCTGGCCGGATACAAAAAAGGCAGGAAATTACACACACTTTCTACCGCCACAATTCGTTCTGTCTCAATGGGCGTTATCGGCGTTTCAACGATTCAGGCTTTATTATTTGGTTTGGGCTTTATCTTTATTGATTTACCCGGTGCCGGTGTTATAGCGCTTGTTATTCTGGTCTTCGGTATTGCTCAATTGCCCGCCATCATTTTTACCATACCGACTGTTGCATTTATTTGGTGGAGTGGCGACTCAACTGTAATGAATGTTGTTTTTACTGTTTATTTCATCCTGACAGGCTTTGTTGATAATGTGCTTAAGCCAATGTTTCTTGGTCGTGGCGTTGATGCACCGATGCCTGTTGTCTTATTAGGTGCTTTAGGTGGTATGATAACAGGCGGACTGCTCGGACTTTTTATTGGTGCAATTTTTCTATCACTGGCCTATGTCATTTTTATGGACTGGGTTGAGGACGATGATTTTGATGAAAACTCTTATACTGAAAAAGTTGAAGTTTAAATTCTCTGATTGAAGATAATAATTAATGATTTTTTATACCAATGGTGTTACCAAAACGCTTGTCTATATCGGCGCTCGATATCTGACTCTGTTCATGGGGCTGTCGACATTAGTCGCCTGTACAGTCGTCGGGCCTGATTATCAGGAACCTGTTGTTGACTGGCTCAAGGAATGGCAGCCGTCAACTTATGGTGACTCTTCTGATAGCAATAAGCAGAGTAAAAAAAGTCAGGTTGACATGCAATTCTGGTGGCAAATATTTAATGATCCGATTTTAAATAAGTTGATTATTGAAGCTAAACAGGAAAATCATTCACTTCGAGTCGCCGGCCTGAGAATTTTTGAAAGTCGTGCGCGTCTTGGTATTGCCAGGAGCAGTCTTTATCCTCAGCTGCAGCAAGTCAACGGTAGTACCAGCTATGTTAATAATCAGTTTCATGGTGGTAATGCACCAAAAAGCAGTCAAAGTTTTACTAATTATCAAACCGGATTCAATCTGGGATGGGAACTGGATTTCTGGGGACGTTTCCAACGTGGTATTGAGTCGGCTGATGCGGCATATTTTGCATCAGTAACCAATCAGCAGGATATTCAGGTTCTGCTTGCTGCTCAGCTTGCTGATGCCTATTTTTTCTATCGTACCACCCAGGCCCGTATAACAATTGCACATGAGAATGCCAATATTCAAAAACGCAGTTATGAAATTACCACCAATGTATTTGAAAGTGGGGAAGGTTCAGAACTGGATTTACAACAGGCAAAAACACAATATTTAGCCACTTTATCCACTATTCCTGAATTAGAAATAACACTTGCTCAAACGCGTAATGCGATAGCTATCCTTTTAGGAAAGCAGCCGGGTGTGCTTCCACAGCTGGAAATGTCAGCATCTAAATACCATTGGCCTGTTATTTCCCCCAAATATTTTCAATATATACCTGCAAATATGCTGACTCGACGTCCTGATATACGTACAGCAGCCTGGCAAGTAGCAGCTCAATCAGCTCAGATTGGTGTTGCCGAAGCAGAATATTACCCTGCAATATCATTGTTTGGAACAATAGGCTGGTCAGGAAGTGATCTGGCAGGCAGCTCAGATGTAGGCAGTTTGATCATTGGTCCCAGTTTTACCTGGAATATTCTGGATTATGACCGCATTGAAAACAATGTACGCATACAGGATTCTCGATTACAGCAGTTAATGGAACAATACCAAAATCTGGTTTTACAAGCGGCAAAAGAGGTAGATGATGCGTCTTATAGTTTATTGAAAACCAATGAACAAAAATTACTGGTTGATAAAAGTCTTAGCGCATCACAGCGTGCCCTGGAACTTGCTAACATTAGATATCGTGAAGGTTATTCTGATTTTCAACGGGTACTGGATGCTCAGCGTGCGATGTTTACTCAGGCTGAGCGTCAGTTACTTAATCAGGGTACTTATATTGCTGCCATCATTAGTATCTATAAAAGTATGGGGGGAGGATGGACAGAAATGTCGAGCGATCAATTGATTTCAACCAGGGTGAAAGAAACAATGCAGGCACGTACGGACTGGGGTGATTTACTCACGGTACCGGTATATGCACCTGCAACAGATGCGTCAGAGGCTGCACAGCATGAGTGAGAAACAACAAAAGCAAGAATCTAATGAGTCTGCAGAAGAGCTTGTCGAAGAAAACACAGCAAAAAAATCGGTCAAAAAAGGCACACTGCTTATTTTTATATTGATTATTTTAAGTCTCATTTGGTATCTGGTCGCTGATAGATTTACACCTTATACCCAACAGGCCCGTATTGACGGCTACGTTGTTGGCGTGAGCTCCGAAGTTTCAGGTGTGGTCACTCAAGTCTGGGTTAAGAATAATCAAACGATTGAAAAAGGAAAGCCGCTGTTTGCAATTAATCCCTCTCAATATGAAATTGCTTTAAATAAAGCACGTTCGCAACTGGAAGATGTACAACGTCAGATAGCTGCCGGATCTGCTGGCGTTGAATCGGCTCAATCAAATCTGCTGGCGGCACAGGCAAACAAAAAGAAAGCACAACAAGATGTGATTCGCCTGGAAGGTTTGTATAAAAAAGATCCTGGTGCTATTTCTGTTCGTCGTCTGGAATCATCACAGGCATCCTATGCTCAAGCTTTGGCCAAAGTATCGGGCGCCGAAGCGGAGGTTGTACGTGCTATCGAACAAAAAGGCGGTGAGGGTGAAAATAATGCTAAGTTAAAAAGTGCGCTTAGTGCTGTGGATAAAGCAGAACTCGATCTGAAACATACAACCACTTATGCATCATCCCGAGGCATAGTCACAGACTTACGTACCGATGTTGGTCAATTTGCCAATGCCGGGAGTCCAGTGATGACTTTTATTTCTATGCATGATATATGGATTAATGCAGAATTTACCGAGAATAACCTGGGGCATATGAAAATTGGCAGTACCGTTGAACTGGTCATTGATTCTATACCCGGTGAAGTGTTTTCCGGTGAAGTGCGCAGTATTGGTTTAGGTGTTTCTGTAGCGCAAGATCCACCAGCAGGCACGCTGCCCACAATCGATAATAATCGTGACTGGCTGCGTCAGTCACAACGTTTTCCTGTTATTATTGCATTTGATGTAAAACAGGGCGAGTCGTTAAGAAAATTCATTCGTATTGGCGGGCAGGCAGAAGTCATTGCTTTTACTGAAGGGCATAATTTTTTAAATGGTCTTGCTAAAATCTATATTCGTATCATGAGTTGGTTTTCTTATGCTTACTAAATTTTCGTATATACAGGTTTCAGTCTAAGTGCATATTCAGGCAAGGCGCATTTTTCGTTTAAGCTTCACTCCTGCACTGGCACTTGCTATTGCGTATGCTATACCGGTTCCTTTGCCTTTTCTTGCGCCCTTATTTGCTTTTTTTCTGACGGCTATGCCCGGTCCGCCATTGAGCACAAAAAAACTATTAGGGCTAATAATACTGGTTATGGTTACTCTGGGGGTGGGTATCATACTTGTTCCTCTGCTGATACATTTTCAGCTGACTGCACTATTACTGGTTCTCACAGGTTTGTATCTTAGTTCCTATCTCACAGTTAATTTAAGTAAGAATTTACCCGGTACTTTTCTGGCGATGGGCGTGACTATGATATCTGCTGCAGGGACGGTCAGCTTCAGTCTTTCAACAACAATTATTCAGGCTCTGGTTTTTGGCATTACGATTGCAACTGTATGTCACTCTTTCGTTTATCTATTCTTTCCTGAAGACCCTCCTGGTAGACCTGATGATAGTCAG
Source organism: Gammaproteobacteria bacterium (assembly GCA_028571885.1). Classification (GTDB taxonomy): domain Bacteria; phylum Pseudomonadota; class Gammaproteobacteria; order GRL18; family GRL18; genus GRL18. The sequence continues at coordinate 6,717 of JAPVVU010000149.1, forward strand.
TCAAAAGAGTCCCAGGATGAGTCTCATGAAGATATAAAAGGTGCGGTACAATCCAACTGGATTGCAATTCGCAGCACCTTGATTGTATTTCCAGCTTATTTATTGCTTTTAACTAATCCTCTGGCTTATATGCCCATCGTTATGAAAGCAGTCATGCTCAGTCAGCAGGTTTCTGGTATTGATGCCAAACATGCCGGTAGGGAATTAATTGGTTCGACGATTTTGGGTGGTTTATTTGCCGTATTATTCTGGGTCGTTTTAGGAATATGGACAAACTTATGGATGTTTTTTTTATGGATGTTAGTTTTCAGTCTCTTTTTTTCCTGTAAAATTTATCAGCTTATTCCGACTCGCTTTCCAGCATCATTCTGGATAAACACTGTCGTTACGATGTTGATTATGATAGGGCCGGCGGTTGAGGATAGTGCTAATGGTAAAGATGTTTATGCTGCTTTTTTTAGTCGTTCTGCGTTGTTAATTTTAATCACTCTTTATGCTCTATTCGCCATTCATTTTCTAGAGTATGTCAACTCTCGTTACAGAACTAATCCTTCTATTTAAAGATGCTATTTAAAGATGCTATCCGCCCTTCAATTGACAATACTGCTGTTCGTGGGAGCAAATTAATTTGTTGATTTGCATCCCCCCTTAAACCTAAATAAATTGCAACTATTCAGCATATTATTTATAAGCAAC
>JAPVVU010000150.1 GCA_028571885.1 Gammaproteobacteria bacterium
AGAGCCGATTGAGTGCCTCTTGTAGCTAAAAGCGTACTACATGATTGAGGCTTTAAGTTAAAATAACGAAGTCTGCATTTTCTCTTCGTAGAGCCTACTTTTGGCAAGTATCATGGGTATACACAACGCTGGGGAAATAGTATGCGTGCGTTAATTATTGAAGATGAAATTCAACTTCAACAACAAATAGCAGCACAATTAAAAGCCGATAACTTTGTCGTTGATGTCACAGAAAATGGCAAAGAAGGCCTGTTTTTTGCGACGGAATATCCAGTCGATGTCGCCATCATAGATATCGGATTACCTGGACTATCCGGTATTGACATTATAAAGCAACTCAGAAAAGACGGTAATAAACTGCCCGTCCTTCTTCTGACTGCACGCAGTCGCTGGCAGGATAAAGTAGAAGGCCTGGAAGCCGGTGCCGATGATTATCTGGTCAAGCCGTTTCATATGGAAGAACTCCTCGCGCGCATCAATGCCCTGCTTCGTCGGGCATCTAATAGCGCCAGTGAACATATATGCTATGGACCGATTTGTGTCACACCTGACAGTCAGCAGGCATCACTGAATAAACAATTGTTAGAACTCACTGAGTTTGAATACAAAATACTCGAATATCTAATGCGTCGGCACGCAAAAGTCATTGCTAAATCAGAATTAGCTGATTATCTGTATCCCCATGATGAAGACCGTGATAGTAATGTCATTGAGGTTATAATGGGACGTCTGAGAAAAAAACTGGATCCCGGCAGTGAATTAAAACCCATAGAAACGATTCGCGGCAGAGGTTATTGTTTTAATCTCAGCCAATGACTTTAACTTTTCTCAAACTTACATCGATTAATAGCCGGATCATCCTGGGTGCCATCGCTGTGGTCAGCGGCTTTATGCTGTTGACAGGATTCACTCTGAGTAAAACATTCTATGACAGCGCCTATTCTGCTCTTGAAGATCGCCTGACAGGCCAGGTCTATCTTATGATGGCTGACCGTGAAATTATCCCATCCGCTCAGCAAATAAGTTCAGACGACGTTTCAGGAGTGAGTGGCTTTTCAACACTGCAACTATCCGGCAGCAGTTTATATTCACAATTATCAGGTTATATTACTCATGCAGATGGTACTATTCTCTGGCAATCCGGTGCAGATATTGAGCCGATGATCCCTCCTATGCTGCCTTTAAGCGTTGGCAAAAAAGAACATGGAAAAAAAATATTTCAGAAATATCATGTCGATAACAGACCTTATATTGGTCTGAGTATTGCTATTTTCTGGGATTTAAAAAATTCCAAATTACCATTAATTTATCATATCAGTGATGATTTAACTCACTTAAATGAAAAAGTGTCCAATTATCAATACAGTTTATGGACTAACCTGCTCTTAATGTCATTGATATTATTTATTACTCTGTTTCTTATCCTTCGCTGGGGACTTAAACCCCTCAGAGAAGTAGAGCAGGAAATCAAAGCAGTAGAACAGGGAAAACAGGAACAATTAGAAAAAAATTACCCGGATGAAATAACGCCTCTGACACACAATATTAATCAATTAATTCAGTACGAACGCCAACAGCAGCTCCGCTACCGTAATGCTTTAGCGGATCTGGCACACAGTCTTAAAACACCATTAGCAATTATCAGAGGAGAAAGTTTTACCTCCGGGCTTTTGCCTAAAGGAGCACCTAAAGATGCACCTAAAAAAGCACCTGATGACTCGTCTGAACAAGCAGAAGCATACTTTAAAACCATCAATGATGCGGTCGAACGCATGAATTCAATTATTGAGTACCAGCTGCAAAGAGCAGGTTCAAACAGCCCTTCACCCCATATTCAATATTTACAAATATCACCTGTGGTACAAACCCTGCTCAGTAGTATGAAAAAAATTTATCGGGATAAGTCCATAGATTTTGAACTAAGCATGGAGCAGGACATCCAGTTTAAAATTGATGAGGGTGATTTTATGGAAATCTTAGGTAATTTACTGGACAATGCCTGTAAATGGTGCAAAAAGCAGATAAATTTAACTATTAGCCTATATGAAACCGATCTGCATATTCTGCTATCCGATGATGGTCCGGGCATTGCGTCAGAAATGATCAGCGAAATAACAAAACGTGGTGTCCGTGCCGATGAATTCACTCCGGGACACGGTGTGGGACTGGCAATAGTACAGGATATTGTCAGTATTTATAATGGTAAAATTAATTTTACTACAGCACAGACAGGCGGCTTAACAGTTAATATCCATTTTCAGGTTTAATGGCCTCCATTTATAAACTCCACCCCAGGCTGAGGATGAGCCATAGCACGCCCAGCAAGCTCACTGACAAGCTTTAAATCAATTGAAGCTACTTCGATTCATCTGTTTTTTCCAGCTTAAAATATTCAACTAATTGCTCTTTAGTGAGTAAAAAGATACCCTGGCCGCCATTTTCAAACTCTAACCAGTAAAAAGGTAAATCCGGATATCGCTGTTGTAAGGCATATTCACTATTGCCCACCTCAACAATTAGAATACCGCCTGGATACAAATGCTCTGCTGCCTGTTCAAGCATTGGAATAACCAGCTCGAGACCATCATCACCTGCAGCAAGCCCGATTTCAGGTTCACAATGATACTCTTTTGGCAAGCTGGCCATATCTTCAGCATCAACATAGGGAGGATTTGATACAATAATATCGTATTGTTTACCCTGTAAGTTACTGAATAAATCCGACTGAATAATATTAACCTGATCAACCAGACCATGCTTCTCAATATTTTGCAAAGCGACATCCAGCGCATCTTCAGAAATATCAACAGCATCAACATAGGCACCGGGAAAATAATAAGCATTGGCAATGGCAATGCAGCCGCTTCCGGTACAAAGATCCAGAATTTGTTCAACCTTGTCGACATCGACCCAGGGTTCATAATGATTTTGAATGAGTTCAGCAATGGGAGAACGTGGCACCAAAACACGTTCATCAACATAAAAAGACAGACCGGCAAACCAGGATTCATTGGTCAGATAAGCTGCAGGAATTTTTTCCTTTGCACGACGGGACAAAATTTCAATCAATGCCTGCTTTTCATTTTCCGTTAGTTTAGAGGAAAAATAAACTGAATGAGTATCTGGTTCCAGATTTAATGTATGTAACACCAGGTAAGCGGCCTCATCAATAGCTGTGGCATTTCCATGGCCATAAAACAAACCTGATTGCTTAAACAGACTTGCTCCCCAGCGAATATAGTCAGTAATTGTCTCTAATGAATCCTGTAAAGCATCATTGGTGTAATTGATTTTCGACATTAAAAAGCCCTTAAACTAGCAAAAAATAGTTGTGTAAAAATTAGTATTATACTATAAATCTATGATTTATCTGGTTTTGATAAAAAAAACAATTGCTATGCTAAGAGGGACACTTGCGATAGTTCTTAATCTGTATTTTCACGCAATATACCGTGATACCTGGCTTAATGGCGGTAAATGATTAACATTACTGCTGGCGTTATCCACAGTTTTATTGAATTTTTCTGCTAAACTTAAAATAGGAGAAGTATGTATTCATATATTAAACTTTGATCTTTAAAACTTTGATCTTTAAAATAAGGAGGCTATCATGACACATATTAAATTAGCGCCTGATGTTGAATTCAAAATGGATATTAATCTGGACAATATTACTGAGAATTCCCGTGATTATGATGTTCAGCAGCACAAAGCCGAAATTATTCAGGAATTTGAAAAACGCTTAAGTCAGGTTTTCCCAGAAGGTTTTAAAATTGACCGTATGGACTTTGCTATGGATAAGCAGCATTAAGTTATCGACTCAGGCAACGTCCAACTGATTTTTTATTACAAACACTGCCGTCAAACCAGATGGTATTGGCGAGTATTGTGCCTGTTAACTTGATTTTTGACGCTTTTGCCCCGGTCAGATCGACATAACTTAAATCTGCTTTAGTAAAAATTGTGCCCCTGAGAACCGCCCCGCGCAGATCAGCAGCACGCAAACTTGCGCCTGTTAAATTAGCCCCTGTCAAATCCGCATGAGACAAATTGGCATAGTCCAGTTGACTTGCCTGTAAATGCGCTTTATTAAAACGGCTATTTTGCAGCAGGGTATTTTTAAAACTGCTGCCCTTGAGACTCAGATTGCTAAAGTCTTTACGCTGCAAATGACAGCCATCAAAAATAATACCATCGCGCCCTTTTGCTGCACAATCAATTTGCGCCAGCGGGTTTTCAGGGGTAAACATAAATATTGCAATAATCAGCCCTGAAAATACCAAAATCAGACTAAGAATTCCTAAAACACCTGTTGTTTTAATTTTTAAATGGGTTATTTTTTTTCGTGGTGTATAAATTTTTTCTTTACCGCTGGCATCAACTTCACGGACTTCACTACGTTCATCAGCCCATCTTCTGGCTGCTCTGAGACGCTCTTTATAATTAGCTTCATGACGCTGTTTGATCACGTCAGGCATAATTTCAGGTATTGATGAAGCTTTACGCCAGAGCTCTTTATCCTGACTCAACAGATCATTGGGATGGATACGACCTAATAAGATATTTTTACTAATAAGGCCGGTAGCAAAAGGCCCTTTTACCCGGCCATTGGCCTTGAGATACCATAATTGAGTTTCTTTATTCATTATATACCTAAAATTTTTATTTTTAGTTTATACTTCTTATATACAAAAGAATAGAACATAAATCGTACTGTCCCGGATAAAATATGAGCAGACACAGGAACAATGCAGCCCATTGACTTATCAAAACTCGCTGCTGAAATCAATAGAACTGAGTCCGACAACAGCTCTGTCAGCAGCAAAGATATAAACACTAAGCTGTCTTCTGCGATGGTAGAACAGCAACGTGCTGCCATCGGCCTGTTATTAAAACAAACTCTGCAAAAGCTGAGCAATGATGGTTTATTGAGTGTTAATACCCAAAAAGCCATACTGAGTGCAAAAAATATCTTACCCGGTGAATTTACTCAATTATATATTCAGGATAAAGTTCAACAGCATAAATTAGCTGAAATATTAGCAACAACACAATTAAAACCTGCACAATTAACAATCGGCACGGTCAATCAGTGGTTTTCAGGGCAACTTATTCAAAGTATAGTCTATCAGGGCACACAAAACGGCACAGCCTCATTATTAGTCACTGAGACAGGTCAATTTAGTCCCGCTCTTCTTGCACAATTAAGTATTTCGCAATTAAGCAATAAACTTGTCAATAATGAAATTATTAAGCAGACACAAGTTGTTCAGATAAAAACCGAACTGGCGCTTCAACCAGGGCTGCAATTATTACTCCAGGTCAATAAACATGCCTCCGGGGTGTCATTTGAGCTTAAACACTCACCCAAAGAAAGTAATCTGATCAGCCAGTACATTAATCAATTAGTCACAAAACAACAAGCACTACCACAATTAATGGCCTCACTAAAAGCGATAGCCATTCAAGCGAACCAGGCCAATCCTTTATTTACTCCACAATTTAAAACTCAGGTTGAAACAGTATTACAGCAATTCCCACAACTTTCTCAATTATCAACCGCTACAGAAGTTAAAAATGCAGTGAACAATTCCGGTCTGTATCTGGAATCAAAAATAGTCAATTCGACAGTAAAAAGCCCTGGTATGATAACAAACGTTGCAAACACTCCGACAAGCGCAGCTGATAATCAAATGGCAGCCGCTGATTTAAAAGCCGGTTTGTCCAGACTGGTCAGTTTAATAAAAAACAATGAGGCCATTTTTCTGCCTAAATTACTATCAGCTGAAAGTAGCTTATATAAAAATATTGCATTTGACAGTTTCATAAAAGCACCGCTTCATTCATCAACATTTTTTGACCTGCCGGGCAATGTGTCCCATGCCCAGGTTCAGAAACCTGTACCGGACGCCAGTTTATTTCAATTAAATAACCATCTTTTACTGCAAAGCAGAATTCTTGATCAATTAGAGGGGGTTTTATCCCGAATTGTAGTAAACCAGCTGCAAACCAGAGAAACGGGTGAGCAGTCTTTTTTGAATGTTGAACTCCCCTTTCGTCACAATGATCAACAGGAAGTACTGCAGCTGAAAATTCGTGAAGAGTTTAAAGAAAAAGAAGCGCAGCAAGGTAATAAAATCTGGACAGTGAATATGGCTTTTAATCTGCAGTCACTGGGTGGTATCCGCATCTATATAACACTGGACAAACAGGATCTCGCCATTCAGTTCTGGACTGAGAAACAAGACAGCCGACAGCTGCTTCAACATTATTTCAACTTACTCAGTGAACGCCTTATTGATGCAGGCTTTACTCTTTCTCAGCTTGCAGCCTTTCATGGGATGCCTGAAGAAGCTGAAACTGAGCAGAATAAGACACAATTTATTATTGATGAACGGGTCTGAGACTATAAACGGGTCTGAGACTATAGAAGCCTTCAGATAATATGAAGCCCTTAGCCGGTAAAAAAGCCTTTAGCCGAAAAAAGCACATGAGCAAAAAAACAACTGAAAACAATAACCCTTATAATAATGACAACAAGCCATTCAAGCAGGCCATTGCCTTGCATTATGATGAACAAATTTCAAATCCCATCCCCAAAGTTACTGCCACCGGACAAGATGAAATTGCCAGACAAATCATTGAACTGGCCAAAGAACATGGTATCCCTATTCATGAAGATCCGGATTTAGCTGTGCTATTATCACAACTTGAACTCTATGAAGACATCCCGGAATCACTCTATCGTGTTGTCGCAGAAGTACTGGCCTTTGCTTATATTGTTTCCGGTAAAAAACCGCAGGGATATCATTCTAAATAGCCCCTCGTTTGTTTATAGAAATGACTTCTTGCACCTGAAAAGCTATCTAACGGCAGCAGGCAACGCGCCTGGGTTCCCGTATTTCTCCACCACAGTAATGTAGGCTTTTTTTCCAGCCAAGCACGTGATCGCACTTCATGTTGTTGCTGAGACATAGGCCGCCAAAGTGCGTTCTTCCATCACTTGTAACACGTGCGAATCCCCCCGTGACTTCTTCGAGTTCCTTTTCCTTGTCAGCTATCCCGTCATGGTCTTTAAAGCCCAGATAGGTGCAATACATGGTTTTGTCGCGGTTGCAAGTGAGGGTGCAAACACTGGATTGCTCACTGCAGCGATTTTTTTGCTCTTGGCTTGTTGCTGTCTTTTGGCAGTTGCTGTGCTCCACCTCGCAGGCAGTAGGGCAACCAGCAAACGCCTGTGCCGGCAAAAGCTGCACTACGAAAAGAAAAAACAGCTTTTGCCAGATGATTGTTTTTACATGCATTATTCAACTCCTGCTTGGATTATTTAAAGCTTTTCAAAATTGCTTATGACC
>JAPVVU010000151.1 GCA_028571885.1 Gammaproteobacteria bacterium
TGTGGATGGCTGCCGGCTTTTCAATGCTCGAAGCTGGTCTGGTCAGAACCAAAAACACTGCAGAAATCCTGACTAAAAACGTCGCTCTTTTTGCAATTTCATGCATTATGTACCTGATTATCGGTTATGAAATCATGTATGGCGGCAGCATGTTCCTAAGTGGTCTGATAGTTGGTGACGGCTATGTCGACACTAAATTAGCAGAGTTCGCAGCACAAGCTGATTTTGCTGGTGGCTCAATTTATTCAGGTGCTTCTGACTTTTTCTTTCAGGTGGTCTTTGTTGCAACGGCTATGTCAATTGTCTCTGGTGCCGTTGCTGAACGTATGAAATTATGGTCTTTCCTGGTATTCGCAGTGGTCATGACCGGTTTTATCTACCCAATGGAAGGAGCCTGGACATGGAATGGTGCAGATGTATTCGGTTTGTATAATCTGGGGGACTTAGGCTTTTCTGATTTTGCCGGCTCTGGTATTGTTCACATGGCTGGAGCGTCAGCAGCATTAGCAGGCGTTTTACTACTGGGTGCTCGTAGAGGTAAATATGGTAAAAATGGCGAAATTAAAGCAATTCCTGGTGCTAATCTGCCTTTAGCAACGCTTGGTACATTTATCCTCTGGATGGGCTGGTTTGGTTTTAATGGTGGTTCTGTATTGAAACTGGGGGATATTGCTAGTGCAAACTCAGTTGCAATGGTCTTTTTGAATACTAATGCAGCTGCAGCTGGCGGTGCGGTTGCCGCTTTAATAGTCGCTCGTATTCTATATGGTAAAGCTGATTTAACCATGCTGTTAAACGGTGCTTTAGCTGGTCTGGTTGCTATTACTGCTGAACCATTAACTCCAAGCCCTCTGACAGCCACTTTATTTGGTGCCATGGGTGGTGTTCTGGTTGTCTTCAGTATCCTGACTCTGGATAAATTAAGAATTGATGATCCGGTTGGTGCAATCTCTGTGCACGGCGTTGTTGGCTTCCTGGGTCTGATGCTGGTGCCATTAACCAATACTGAGGCGAGCTTTTCTGGCCAGTTAATCGGCGCAGCAACAATCTTCGGTTGGGTCTTCTCAACAAGTTTTGCTGTCTGGTTTGTGATTAAAATGATCATGGGTATCCGCGTTAGCGAAGAAGAGGAATATCAGGGCGTCGACCTTTCTGAGTGTGGCCTGGAAGCTTATCCGGAATTTACTAATAAGTAAGTTGTAAGTTGTCAGTTTTCACTTTAAATCATACAGACGTGCAAACTTAACAACATAGCAACATAAAAAGCATCCTTCGGGATGCTTTTTTTTGCCTGAGAAAGAGACTCAGAACACACAAAAATCAAAATTATTAAATTAAAATCAATTATTAATCACTTTTTACCTTTATATTAATTAAAAACGACTATAATTAGAAAAAATAACATAGTAAAAAATATAGTCTTCCAAGGAGTTACAATGAAATCCCTTACTGGTCAGATAGTCAGCCTTTCTCTGATAGTTAGCTTGAGCATCTTTTTTACAGGCTTTGCCTTTGCAGAAAAAAATACCGAAATCTATAAATGGACTGATAAAGACGGGCGAGTGCATTATGCCGCCAGACCAGGCGATGATTCCGCAAAAAAAATGCATTTAGGCAGCCGCATATTTCATGATCAGAAAAAAACCTCCCAAAAAACAGGCACCATGAAAAAAGATGACGAGCGAGCAAAACTTTGCCAGGACTCAAAAGACACATTGGCAAAATATAAAAAAGCACCATTTCTATATCGCTATGATGATGAGCTTAAACAAAAAGTCCGCCTGACAGATGCGGAGAACAAAGAAACTTTTTTGCAGGCAGAAAAAGACGTCAGCTACTGGTGTAATCCACCCCAGGAAAGTGAAAGTAAAAAATAAAATAGACTTTGAAACCTTGAATAATAAATACGCATCAAGGTATAAAGTTTTGATTGTCAGCTGTTGTTAACATTACCTCTGTTAACATAGAGCAATGAAAGAGAGTTTACTGAAAATAATTTAAATTTAATTGAGATACTATATATGCTTAAAACTTATCGAAACAGTAAGAAAACACTATCCAAAACACACCTGATAGGCACTGGTATTTTATTATCCAGCTTATTTCTTGGTGCCTGTACAACAATTGATCCCTATACTCGAGAAGAAAAGACCAGCAATGCTGTCAAAGGTGCCGGGATTGGTGCTCTCAGTGGCGCAGTCATTGGTGTTATTGCCGGAGACAACAGGAAATCCGCTTTAATTGGTGCAGGGGTCGGCGCTTTAGCCGGTGGTGGTATCGGTTATTACATGGATGTCCAGGAAGCAAAATTACGTCAGGAACTTGAAGCGACAGGTGTCAGCGTCACAAGATATGGTGATTCTATCATTCTGAATATGCCGGGAAATATTACTTTTAAGACAGACTCCAGTGATATTTCAGCTGACTTTTATCGTGTACTGGGTTCTGTTGCCAAAGTACTTAATGAATATGATAAAACCTATGTGGACATCTATGGGCATACTGACAGTGTTGGTCAGGCTTCTTACAATATGACTTTATCTCAGCAAAGAGCTAATTCTGTGTCCCGTTATTTACAATCCAGAGAGGTTCTGTCGCAAAGAATAATCACCAGAGGTGTGGGTGAAGATCACCCTGTTGCTTCGAATGATACCGCTCAAGGTCGTGCACAAAATCGTCGAGTTGAAATAAAACTGACACCTATTACTTAAGCATTTTATTTTCCTGATATTTTCCCGGCATCTTTGATAAAGACATGATGTCGGGAAATTTTCCAGTAAACCCGACAATAATTTCATATCCAGTTTCACCTTCACTTTAGAAGCAATAATTATTGAGCTTAAACATTAGCCGCTTAATTTCTTCATAAAGGTATTAATATTTTTTGCCTTTAACTGGTTTTTTATGCGATTCATTTTCTGACTATCGGTACTTGGTCCAACTCTTACCCGATACATTTTCTGACCCTTATTTTGAATCACCTGAATATTTGACTCAACCCCAAGAAATGCTAAACGAGCCTTCATAGCATCAGCTTTTGACAGCTCTTTGAATGCACCGACTTGTAATTGATAAAGCGGTGTAGTTTTAGGCTCTTGTCTTTTGTCAGTCGATATTTTAACTGAATCTTTGGATTGTGGCTTAGCTGTAGCCTTTCTTTGAGGTTGTTTTTCATCAATATCGGTGACTTTAACTTCACGATCAGGTAACACCGTGTAAAAATCAAATTGGTGCTTGGGTGGTTTTGATTTTTTTGTCTCATTTTTTTGAGTAGATGATTGTTGTTTGCTTGATGCAGATTGTTTATCACCATCTGTTGGTATTTTATCCAGATACAGCAAAAAGGCAGCAAAAACCCCGACTAAAAGCCCTATCACTATCAGAGATAGTTTTGAGGCACTTTGTTCTGGGTTTCGGGTGGCACCTGATTTTTTCTTACTACGTCTTTTCTTAGCGGGCATTTTTCACCTGTTCCTGCTGGGTATTCCATCTCTTAATAAAGAGTTTAATGAAGTGATAAGTCTTCTTACATTTCATCTGGTGCTGAAACACCCAGGAGCTGCAAACCATTTTTAATCACCTGACGAGTAGCGATGATCAAGACTAACCTGGCATTGCGTAAGTTCTCATCATCCACTATAAATTGATGGGCATTATAATAAGTGTGAAAAGAATTAGCCAACTCTCGCAAATAATGGGCAATCAAATGAGGTTCATGCTGACAGGCTGCAGCGTTAACCGTTTCCGGATATTTTGCCAATTGCTGTAAAATGCTCTTTTCATGCTCTTCCATTAGCAGCGATAAATTTTCCAGCCCGGCAGACTGATCATAGGCTAAACTTTTATCTTCAAGCTGCCTGAAAATACTGCAGATACGCGCATGAGCATATTGAATATAATAGACAGGATTATCTGCAGACCTGGACTTGGCCAGGTCCAGATCAAAATCTAAATGCTGCTCACACTTACGCATCACATAAAAGAAACGTGCGGCATCTGAACCGACTTCTTCTCGTAATTCCCTCAAAGTAACAAATGAACCACTTCGTGTGGACATCTGAACTTTTTCACCGCCACGGTACAGGTTAGCAAACTGAACCAGAAGAACATCTAATGCCTCAGCATTATCGCCTAGTGCGGTCAGTGCGGCTTTTACTCTGGGTACATAACCATGATGATCGGATCCCCAGACATCAATGACCTGTTCATAGCCCCGATCAAATTTATCCATATGATAAGCAATATCAGAAGCAAAATAAGTAGTCTGACCATTATCACGCTGCACGACACGGTCTTTGTCATCACCAAAATCAGTGGAACGAAACCATAAGGCAGTCTTTTTTTCATATACATGGCCGCTCTCACGCAGGCGTTCTATACCCTTATTGACTAAGCCCTTTTCCATTAATGAACGTTCTGAATACCATTCATCATAATTCACACCAAAGCCAGCCAGATCATCACGAATATCATCTAAAATCGAGTTGAGTGCCAATTCAAAAACATAGCGGTAGCGATTATCGCCAAGCAATGTTTTCGCTTTGACAATTAAGGCATCAATATGAACTTCTTTATCACCACCATCGGGCTCATCAGCAGGTAAATCAGCCATAACATCTTCAGCTGAGGCAAGATACTTGTCACCATGTTCATTCGATATCTCAGCAACAACATCCAGAATATAGTCGCCTTTGTACGCATTAGCAGGAAACACAATAGGCACTTTATAGTGCTCCAGATAACGCAGCCACACGGAAGTGGCCAGTATATCCATTTGCCGTCCCGCATCATTGACATAATATTCACTGTGTACTTTGTAGCCAATTGCTTTGAGTAAATTCGCCAGTGTCGCACCATAGGCGGCACCTCGTCCATGACCAACATGCAACGGACCTGTTGGATTTGCTGAAACAAATTCAACCTGAACTAATTTACCTGCACCTTTGTCAGAACAACCATAACGGTCACTTTGTTCAATGACATTGTTGACTACATTCAGCAGGGAATCACTGCTGACATAGAAGTTAATAAAACCGGGTCCTGCGATTTCAACTTTTTCTACAAAGTCGTTTTCCGGCAGTGCAGCAATAATTTGTGTCGCGATTTCCCGAGGGTTTTTACGTGCTGGTTTAGCCAGCATCATGGCAACATTAGCTGCAAAATCACCATGACTTTTATCGCGAGTTCGATCAATTTTAATAACCGGCATATCGACAGACAGTGAGCCATTATCAATGAGTGATTGTATTGCCTGGGAAATAAGTTGCTGCAGTGCGTCTTTCAAAATCTGTCTTCCGGTTTATTTTAAGTCGTGAACTGACCATTTTAACCCGAGAAGCTAAAAGAACAAAGCCTAAAATTTTTTTCAGTTTATAAATAGAAACCGCAGACATGTGCTCACTTGTTTTTAACTATCATGTTCCGAATAAATCTATGGCATAACTTAATACTAGAAATAATTGTTTAATACAATTCCTGTGGATCAATATCAATTGACCAGCGCACTCTTTGAGCGGCTTTATTAGCTTCAACAGTTTGAATTAACATATTCAAAATATGATGTAATTCTTTTCTCTGACTGGCTTGTATAAGTAACTGCCCTCTGAATTTTCCTGCCTTTTTTTCCATTGGTGCTGGAACAGGTCCCAGAAACTGTAAATCACTGTCTTTTTCCGGGCTTTCTATTGCCCGGCTTTGTTTTATTGAACTCATGACCTGAAAACAATATTCCAGAAATGCCTGATAATTTTCAATCTTATTTGCTTCCGCTCGAATCAGTGCCTGATAGGCGTATGGCGGTAAGAGTAATTCTTTACGTTCAGCAAGTGCTTTTGCTGCAAAACCAGCATAACCACAATTCAACAGAGTATTGAGCATTTCATCTTCAGGATGGGCAGTTTGTAGAACGACCTGACCTTTTTTCTCTTCTCTCCCTGCCCGTCCTGAAACCTGCACGATTAACTGTGCCAGTCGCTCAGGAGCACGAAAATCAATGGAGTAAAGTCCCTGATCAATATCCAGAATGGCCACTAAAGTAACATTTGGAAAATGATGTCCTTTGGCCAGCATCTGGGTGCCTATCAAGATTTGCTGCTTGCCATCTCTGGCCAGTTCCAGCATATTCTGTAAGGCACCTTTTCTTTGTGTGGTATCTCTGTCAATGCGTATGACTTCGGTTTCAGGGAATATTTCCCTGACGACTTTCTCGACTCGTTCGGTACCCATGCCAAGTTGTGACAAGTCGCCGTGCCCACACTCAGGGCACTGCAGCGGTAATGGCTGCTCTGTCTGACAATGATGGCAGCGTAAATGATTGCGCTGACGATGATAAGTTAATTTTGCATCGCAGCGATGGCAATGACTGATCCAGCCACATTTATTGCATAGTAAAACAGGTGAATAGCCCCGGCGATTCTGAAATAATAAAACCTGATTTTCTTTGGCCAGATGTTGTTTGATCAGGTCAATTAAAGTACGGCTCATACCATGCTGTAAATACTGTCCTCGGACATCAATTAAATGCACTTCCGGCGGTCGGGCATTGCCTGCTCGCTGGCGTAGTTTCAGGTGGGCCATTTTCCCCTTTTCACAAAGATAGAGTGACTCCATTGACGGCGTTGCCGAGCCCAGAATGATAGGGATATTGGCATTATTTGCCCGCACCAGAGCAATATCTTTTGCCGAATAGCGAATACCATCCTGCTGCTTAAAAGACAGATCATGCTCTTCATCAATAATAATTGCCCCCAGATCAGGCATGGGGGTAAAAACGGCGGATCGTGTGCCAATTAAAATGCGTATTTCACCACTGGTCGCCTGTTGCCATATTTTCATCCTCTGGGTATTATTCAAACCCGAGTGCAGAGTTTCAATTTTGACTGAAAAACGGTGTTCAAAACGGTGAATTAATTGTGGTGTCAGACCAATTTCCGGCACCAGAACTAACACTTGCCTGGCATTATTCAATTGACGTTCTATAAAGGATAAGTAAACCTCTGTCTTACCACTACCGGTAATACCATCAATCAGGCTGGCACTATAACAATCTTCATTTTGCAGCAAAACTTCAACTGCAGCCTGCTGCTCCTCATTTAAGGATAATCCCGGCTTTTTTGCTATCGTATCATTTGGCTTGTATTGCTTAATAACAGGCTCTTTGACTCGTGAGTCTACCCATTTTTTTTCACATAACACCTTTAAAGCAGCCTGCCACTGCCCTTCCTGCTCACTGGCAATTTGTTCTTTTGTCAGCCCTTCAGGCGCTTTTTTTAACTGTTCTAAAATATTTCGCTGACGTATAGCGCGTTTTAATAAACCCCAGTCAGCCTCTCTGGCAATTTCTGTCAGAAA